>JAEOSO010000039.1 GCA_016840315.1 Candidatus Borrarchaeota archaeon
TGAAAATGACGAAATTTTTGAGTTTCACCAAAAGCACAATGTACCAGACCAGGAAGAATATTGGGAAGCCTCCTGGTACGATTTGGGAACAAAAGACTATACAACTGTGTTATGTGGTGATGCCCGTATCGGCTTCGTGATTTGTACTGAAATCTGGTTCATGGAGTATTCGAGAAGTTACTGCAAACAAGGAGCACATATTATTGTAAGTCCACGCGCAACCAAAGTGATTACGAGAGATAAATGGCTTGCCGCTGGAAGAATATCAGCAATGATCGGAGGAGCATATAATCTATCATCAAATCGTACTGGAGAAGACACTCAGAACAAAACCATACAATTTGGAGGGCAGGGTTGGATCATTGATCCTGAAGGCAATGTACTGGGTGTAACTACCGATCAGAATCCATTTATTACGCAAGAAATCAACCTAAAATTCGCTGAAGAGTCAAAGAAAACATATCCTAGGTATGTACCAGACTAAAAAGCCATTATGACAGTGGAAACTTTCAACTAAAACATTAAAAGAACTAAAAGCTGACCCTTAAACGGAGAATGGGATAATGAAAGAATCTCAACTAAAAAAATTCCTAATCGATTGTTGGCACGATGAAAAAGAAGCAAAGATGCTATATGATCAGATGGCTTTCAGTGAAACCGATCCAAAGAAAAAGAATGTTTACCAAAGACTTGCTGACATTGAGAACGGTCATGCCGAGTTGCTTGAGATAGAACTTACGAAACTAGGTGTTGATATAAGCAAACTAAAATTCAAGCCAAGATGGAGAACGAGATTTCTTAGTCTTTTCGGAAGAATATTCGGTCATACGTCCCTTTTAAGAAGTCTTGTGAGGGGAGAAGATGGGGCCATAGCAGGCTATGCAATGCATGCCTCGGCGGCTCTAGATAAGGGACTTAAAGAGAATTTAAGCTCCATGGCAATAGACGAAAAAAGCCATTTTAATGTGCTAAATGAGATAACGGGTAATTTTGAAGACGACCCACTTGCAGGAGAGAGATGGCACCATGGAGGAGGCTCAATAAGAGACGCAATATTTGGAATGAACGATGGATTATTGTCAACTTTCAGTCTTGTCGCCGGTGTAAGTGGAGCAGCAGTAGGAAATACCATAGTACTTCTAGCTGGGGTAGCTGGTGCAATTGCAGGAGCAATAAGCATGGCTGCGGGTGCTTTCGTTTCAACACGTGCTGAAAAAGAGGTTAAGGAAAAACATCTTGCTAGGGAAAAATACGAAATCACTGCAATGCCAGAACTGGAAATGGAAGAGTTAGCGCTAAGATATGAATTAAAAGGGGTTGATCCCGAACATGCCAGGGAGATGGCAAGACAGATTTTTACAGATAAAAAAGCTGCTATAGACACTATGGCGCGCGAAGAGTTGGGATTTGCTCCAGAGGAGTTAGGAAGCCCACTTAAAGCAGGAACAACTTCTGGAATCTTTTTTACCCTTGGTGCTCTGATCCCCATCGTTCCTTGGATAATATTTCCAGGTATCTTGGCTTTCTATGTTTCAATAATTATGAGTCTTGGAGGGTTTTTCTTCATTGGCGTTGGCCGAACTCTAGCGACTGGAAGAAATCCTTGGAAAAGTGGATTTGAGATGTTTTTGATCGGTACAGGCGCAGCGATTGTCACGTATATCATAGGGAGCCTGGTCGGAGTTGCCATTTAATTTGTAAAAAATAAAAATCATTTCTCTAATTGAAGACCAGCACGCCGCCATCCTCTCTTGCCGGGTTTAAAGTCGAAAGTTTTGTCATAACCCATCCCTAAAAGCCTTTTAGCGGCCTTTGTGCTTTTCTGACAAGCATAGCTAGCACAGTAAACTACAATTATATCATCTTTTGTAATCTTTTCCTCTAAAAGAGTATCTTCATTCAAATTATCAACCGGAATATTAATTGCTCCAGGAATATGACCCTCATTATAACTTCTTTCTGATAGAACGTCTACAAGCAGAAAGTCTTGCTCATTGACCTGCAATTCAAGAAACTCTTCAATTGAAATGAACTTTATCCTCAGCAAAGTTATCAACTCCTTGTTCGTTTTTTCTGAATAAACCAAAGGAATAATTCTTTTGCTGTTTGCAACGAGGAAATGTCGGATTCGCTTTGTTGATTAATTAGAACATATACTTGCGCACAGCCATAAGTATAAAAAAAGGGAGAGACAGAAATGCGTCTAATTTGAGTGAATACAGAGGGAGGATAGAGTATTTTGAGTACAGAGTCAAGTATAGATTTAAATTTTCGTGTAGGAGGCGCGGCAGGACAAGGTGTACAATCGGTGGGAGGGGTTTTGTCAAAAACATTTGCACGCGGCGGCTATCATATCTTTACACATCAAGATTACGAATCCAGAATTCGCGGAGGACATAGTTTCTTTCATTTACGACTCAGTGATATGCCTGTTTATGCTGCACCAAATAGAGTCAACGTGCTCGTCGCTCTAGATGATCGCACAATTGAAATCCACGAAGACGTTATGGTACCAAATAGTGTAATTATTTGTGACAGAAAGTTGAGAGAAGTAAGCCCCGAAGTAGAACGTGTCCATGATATTTTTGATGTCCCCTTAATGGATATCGCATTGGAAACTGGAAACAAACTTTATGTGAATACAGTTGCCATGGGAGCCTCTCTGGGCCTGATTGAATTTGATTTTGACATTCTAGCAGGCCTAATAGCAGAACAGTTTAAGAAAAAAGGACAAACTATAATCGACGAGAATGTGAAGGCAGCCAGGTTAGGATATGAATTTACTCAACAGAATTACAAAGGAACTTGCTGTTATATCATTAAACCTAGAACAGCACCAAAGACAATGATTTTGACTTCAAACGAAGCGATTGGGATTGGTGCTCTTTTTGCAGGATGTAAATTTGTAAGTGCCTACCCCATGACGCCCAGCACAAGTATTTGGGTTACCATGAAGGCTTTGGCTCATGATGACTTCGTTTTTGTGCAGACCGAAGACGAACTTGCTTCGATAAATATGGCTCTCGGGGCGGCCTACGGTGGAGTTAGAGCTATGACAACAACATCCGGCGGAGGCTTTGCCCTTATGAACGAAGGATTTAGTTTAGCGGGTGCTACAGAGACACCAATCGTTGTTGCATTGGTAAGTAGACCAGGACCCGCAACAGGTCTGCCTACCCGTACTGAGCAGAGTGATTTAGAATATGTACTGCATGCAGGGCATGGTGAGTTTCCTAGGGTTATTTTTGCACCAAGTTGTCAAGAAGAAGCGTTCAGATTAACAGTAAAGGCGTTTAACATGGCTGAAAAATATCATGTGGCAGTAGTGATTCTTCAGGATCAACATTTGGCAGACTCTTATCGCACAGTTGATCCTGCTGACTTCAACATTGACGCAATAAAAATCGAAAGAGGACCAATGGCAACAGAAGAGGAATTGAAAACAAGCAAGGATTTCAAATCCCATCGCGTCACAGAATCAGGTGTTTCACCTAGAGCATTTCCAGGAACAAAAGACGGTATAATAGCCACTGCTGGAGATGAGCATGATGAATATGGGCATATCATTGAAGATGCTGAAACACGAAATGAACAAATGGAGAAAAGGATGCGAAAATTAGACGCACTGATGAAAGACATAGAAGAGCCGTTGACATACGGTCAAGAAGCAGCTGATGTATCTCTTATTGGATGGGGATCAACATATGGAGCCATCAAAGAAGCCACAGATCTGCTAAATGAAGAAGGGATAAGTACGAATATGATGCATGTTGTTGAAGTGTTTCCTGTTCACAAAGTTGTTGGGGAGTTCGTTACCAAAGCTAAGCAGAGTTTCGTAGTGGAAAACAACTATACGGGGCAGTACGCCAATATAATTCGGGCTTACACCGGAAAATTGCCTACAGGTGGAATAAACAAATATGATGGGAGACCATTTTCTCCAGGGTATATTGTCAAAGAAGTAAAAAGGAGGATGGGGGCTTAAAGATGGTAACAATCGAAGATTATGAATCGAGAGTAAAAGATATCGCATGGTGTCCAGGCTGTGGAAACTTCCCGATCCTTGAGGCTCTAAAACAAGCACTTGTTGAACTGAACCTTGAACCATGGCAAGTTGCAATGGTCAGTGGTATAGGTCAAAGTTCTAAGTTGCCCCACTATCTAAGAGTTAATGAGTACAACGAACTTCATGGCCGCATACTGCCAGCAGCTACAGGATTAAGCCTCGCAAATCACGAACTAGTTGTTATTGGAGTAGGCGGAGACGGAGATGGTTACGGCGAAGGTGGTAATCATTGGATTAATGCAATTCGACGTAATCCTAACATGACTTACATTGTAACAAACAATCAGATTTATGGATTAACAAAAGGGCAGGCATCTCCTACGACCGATTATGGTATGAAGACTAAAGATGAACCCGGCGGAATACATATCCCTGCAATGAATCCTATGGCTGTAGCAATTTCACTTGACTGTTCTTTTGTCGCACGATGTTTCGCTGGAGATTTAGATTTTATGAAAGAAATCTTAAAAAAGGCGATTAATCACAAAGGGTTCGCATTTGTTGACATCTTACAACCTTGTGTTACCTGGAACAAGGTTAACACCTATCAATGGTATCGTGAGCGCGTGTATAAGTTGGGCGACGACTATGATCCTACAGACAAATTTGCTGCTTTTCAAAAGGCCCAAGAATGGGGTGCACAAATTCCTATTGGAGTGCTCTACCTTTTCAAAAGACCTATTCTAAAGGATGACTATGTACCTCTTCAAAGAGGGACGCTTTTAGATCTACAAAAAGAACACAAACCATCACAGTTCAAGGACTTGCTGAAAAAATTCTTTTAGCCTACCAAGTAAAGCGCTTATGGAGCGCTTCTTCATCCCTCTTTTTATTTTTCAGAAAAAACCATTACGATAGTTTAAAATAGTTCTAAAAAGATTTAGTTAACCATAGTAGCTTATGGTGTCTTGACTGAATGCATTTCATTCAAATGCTTTGAAATAGAAATAATAATGTCAAGAAAAGCGCTTTTTTACTTCTTCTGCAATCAAAAAGCCCAAATTATCCATCTTATCAACAATCTCTTTCGCTTTATGACTGAATTTATCCCGTTCATTCTTATCGAAATATTTTTCTGCAAGTTTGACAACAGTTTGCGGATCTGTGCTGTGATCAATATATTGTAATAAGTATTGAACAGGTTTAGATTGCTTCCAGTATATTGCTGAAATTGCGGGTTTCAAAAGAACGAAGGCTTCCATTAACATGGTCTCCGCTGAACCGATCACTAAGTCTACGTTAATTACAGGACAATCCATCGTGTTTTCTTCAATAAATGTAACAGAGGGATATTTAGAGAACAGTTCTTGTTGCGATTCAGTTCTTGGGAACACTACGATTTCAGCGTCATAATTGTTCTCTACAAGAAGACTAACAACCTGTTCAAGTATGGGTTTTTTTTCAGTGTTAAAGAATGTTGCAAACTCAAATTCGGGTCTTATGAGAATCCTTAGCTTATCCTGTGAAGAATTGTTCTTAGCATTTAGTTGAGACCATGTATCTTTTAGAAATGCCGTATGGAAGCCATTAAACCATGTAACTCTGTTGAGAGTTACACCATTTTGCTCAAGCTCGGGAGGATCGTAAAAGTGTGGCACGAAAATTTTGTCGGAAAGTGGGAACACCATCCAATTTGTCCAGTATTCTCGTTCATCATAAAACACGGTCCATGCAGGAGTGCTCAACCCAAATGCCGTTCTAACAGCACTTGGATCACGTTCTGTGATTAAGAGATCAGGTTTTTCGTTTCCAACAACATCAGTCAACAAAATAACACGTTCAGCGTATGCCTTTAGTTTACCGTTTAGACTTTTTCCTCCATGTTTTCCGATGGCAAGAAAATCCATTTTTTTAGCCGATAAAATTTCAATAATATGATCATGATCTCGGCACGTAATTAGTATGTCATAAGAACTGTCTAGGTGCTTTATAATCGCATCGACAAGATTGCAATTAAAAGGAGTGCCAATATCGAACCAAATCTTCGGATTACCCATTGTTTACACCATATATTGCAAAGCACATCGTTGTATCAAGTCATTTATAAGGCAAATATAAAGTATTGATGAATGATGATGAAAATAGATGGGCATAGACCAGAATTAATGCATATTATATTTTTTGTTCTCTTAATATTTTACCATTTAAAAATAATAGCACTAAAATAATGACGCGCGCGAGTACAAATGTAAGCGCGTCGAAATAAAACCAGATATGTAAGATACACAAAGTTGAAATTTTTAAAGAAACAAGAAGGAAGAAACAAGATACAAAAGAATTATCGGGCTAGAATAATGACAGAAAAGGAAACGAAACTTTCTTTTTATGAGGATAAGACGCTCAGCGAAATGGAGGAGAAGTTTCGAATAGAAGAGAGGCATAGGAGGGAAAAGGCAACTTTAATCGTGAAAATATGGCGTTCACGACTACCTTTAACAAGAATTGGTGGCGCAATCCTTGTTACTGGCGCGCTACTAACCATGATTTATGCCTTCGAAGCCTGGAACCCTGTTTTAGAAATAATCGGTATTATGCTCTTTTTTACTGGATTTTCACTTCTTTTTTCAAGGATCGGAGATTCGATTAAAGGAGACATTGTTGGAAAGACTATCTTTGCTCCAGTAAAAGTGATATACGCTATGACAAAACAGTTTAATATACAGGGCTCTGAAATTCATTTACCTCCAAATAACGAAGGCGAAAAAGGAAAGGTATTTATACCTTTTGACCAGGATGAACAAGAAATTCCAAAGGGCTCTGAAAACAAGCTAATACTCCCTGGCAAGGGAATTCTTTTACCCTCGATGGGTGATAGTTTAATTGAGCTTATGGAGGAAGAACTTGCAGCCGATTTCAGTAAAATTTCTATTGATTTTCTTTGTGATTATTTACCGCCTCTTATGACAGAAGGGCTTGAAATAGCAGATGTTATGACCGTGAATCAGGATTCAAATAGTTTTTCTATAAAGATAGAAGGAAATAGATTTGTTTCAGTATGTGAAGAAGTCGCAAAGAATGATTATGATTGTGAGAAGATTAGTTGTCCTTTGTGTGGCGCATTAGCTGGCATAGTAGCCGAAGTCACTAAAACACCTGTCCAAATGAAGAAAGAAGTCAATTTAGCTAAAGCATCGCTAGAAATTGATTTCCTATTACTTTCTTAAGGGCGTTTTATTTCTCTATTTTTTGAGGATCGTGAATCTCATTAAGAGAAGAAAAGTTAATAAAAATAAGCTTGATTTGTTACTCTAAATCTACGTTTTTTCTATAAAGGATGATTAAAATGCCCCTAGGAATAGAAAATATTCTAGTCACCGGAGGAGCAGGCTTTATTGGATCATATATAGTTGACTTGTTGATTGAAAAAGGCTACAACGTAATTATAATTGACAATCTTGAGCCTCAGGTTCACGGAAACGAACAAACTCTCCCTGATTACCTAAATCCTGCAGCAAAGTTTCGAAAAAAAGATGTGAGAGTTCAAGAAGATCTTGCTGAAGCGATAGCTGAAGTGGATGCAATATTTCATCAGGCGGCAGCTGTAGGTGTAGGGCAGTCTATGTACCAAGTGTCAAAATATACCCATTCAAATACCTTAGGAACAGCAAATCTACTCGACGTTCTCGTTAATAAAGAGCATAATATCAAAAAGTTAATCGTTGCTTCTTCCATGTCAATCTATGGAGAAGGAAGATATATTTGTGAGGACTGTGGATCGGTTTCACCAGACCTTCGTTCAACTGAACAGATGAAAAAGAAAGAATGGGAACTTCGGTGTCCTAAGTGCAATAAACTTGTAAAGCCAGCACCCACAGATGAAGAAAAACCCCTTAATCCTACTTCGATTTATGCAATGTCAAAACGTCATCAAGAAGAAATGTGTTTACTTATTGGGAAGACTTATGGAATCCCTACTATTGCCCTCAGATATTTCAATGTGTACGGGCCTCGACAAGCGCTTTCAAACCCATATACGGGGGTTGTTGCAATTTTTTCGAGCAGGATATTGAATGGGAATCAACCAATCGTATACGAAGACGGAAACATGAAACGTGATTTCATTCATGTTAAAGAAATCGCTAGAGCGAATTTACTTGCTCTAACAAGCAATAACGCTGATTATAGGGCATATAATATAGGAACCGGTACATATGTTACAATTAAAGACTTGGCCAAGCTTATTTTAGAGATATATAATTCAAACATTTCTCCGGTTATATCGGATAAATTCAGGATTGGAGATGTTAGACATTGCTACGCAGACATTAGCTTAGCGAAAAAGTATTTAGAATTCACGCCGAAAATAAAATTAACAGAAGGGCTTAGAAGTCTATTACAATGGGTCAGCGGGTTGGATAAAGGTCAAATAGTAGATAAATTTGACACTGCTGATGAAGAACTCAAAAAGAAAGGCCTCACAGTCTAATTCCTGTATGATAATTTGCAGGTGTTTTAGTGACAAAGGTAATACGCAGCGAATTGTACCATAAGGGAATTTATATCCTAATAGTTTTAGTCCTATTAGCAACACTTCTCGTTCGAGTATATAACACAGTCCGATTCTCAAACCTTAATACGGCTTTCGATCCCTGGATTCATATACAAGTTGCAGATAGTTTAATAAACAGCGGACATATCGATTTCAGTTACCACGGCGGAAATTTTGCGATTCATTTAATCATTGTCTATATGAAGTTGTTATTAGGTACATCTTTTCTTTCCATTGCAAGATACAGTCCTATATTATTCGGCACAGTAGCAACACTAAGCGCAATTGTTTTTACGCAAAAATTGACAAGGAGTTATCCTATCGCAATAATTACAGGAATTTTCTTGGGACTCGTTGCAGATAGATTCATTTTCGCAACGGGCCAATTATGGCCGGAAATCTTAGGACTTATATTGATGAATTTCTCTTTATATGCTTGGGTAGAAGGCCTCTCGAAAAAATCATTAAAGAAATCAAGTTTTTCGTTCGTTTTTTTCCTTCTACTGCTATTCACACACCGTCTTACTGTATTAATATTCATCTTATTTCTGATTCCTGTTTCAATAGCTTTGTTAATTTGGCAAAAACAAAACATCAGGTCACTTTTATTCGCAGCCTTTGGTATCAGTTCTTGGTACCTATGGATTACGAATGTTGATTTAGAGTTTTCCCTTTTGATAGATAAGATGATTAGTCGCGTTACAAGAGTAACGAGATTATTCCCCACATTCCCACAAATGGTGGTTGCACTTTTGATCATCTGCATAATGATTTTAGTGGGATTGTTTCTACTAGTAAGACGTCAAGAGATTTTGCATTCATTTGAAGAAATGGAGGCAGACACAAAAGTTATTGCCTTATGGGCTTTAAGTGCGGTACTTCTTATTTTCATAATAAGTGAAGCAATAGGCGCGCCAAGTGCTGCTCAATATCTCGGGACGGCCACTCGCTTGCAATTAATTTTTAAACTCCTTCCAAAAGTCTTTATATTTCTCATATCGTTTCTTGGTCTCTTATTCCTTTTCAAACATTTCCGTACGTGGCAATCGGTCTTCTTGGTAATATGGATTGTCATTTTTTTGATAATATTTAGTATACTTTCATTTCTGCCTTTAGGAGGCGCGGGCTACGATATCTTTCGATTTATTGCGTATATGTACCTTCCGCTATGTATTTCTGCAGCAATAGGTATTTATTATCTTTTCAAACTGAAGAATCTATATTTGCAAAGAACACTTCCAATAATATTTATCGCAAGTATCGCATTTATGATCCCAATTGGTGCTACAAGTGCATTCATGTCCCCAGAACAGGGCGCATATACACAAAATTGGCTTGACGCGCAAGACCAGGCCACATTGGAATGGATGCAGGATAATCTTAATAGACATTCAATATTGTTAGCTGACAAACGCTATGACTTTGCGTTTACGTCTATGTTGGATCCAGAAAACTCACAAATATTTATAGAAAGCGAACAATTGCATCTATACTACAACATAACAAATCATAAATTTGCTAAGCGTTTTATTCGACAACTGCATTTCGATGGAGAATGGCATGAATTTTACGTTTTAATCGATTCGACGATAATTGAATATGGACTCCTATTTGATCACCATCTTTATAGACCACTAACTGTATCCGAATATACCAAGTACTTCGAAACGATCTATTTCGAATTGGTCTACTACTCTCAAGATATCGCATTATTCCATTTGGTCAGAAGTCGCTTAACCTAGTTAAGCTACCACTGCCTAAAGGAGACTTGATTCCTCATTCAGCGAGAACAGCATTGTGGGGGTAGATCGGATCTTATGTACTCTCCTGAGGCGTGACTTTCAATAGTCCCTACAGTAGACTGCTTAAAGTGCCGTATAGTTTCCATACCACCTATGTATTTAAACTCCACGCGATTCATCTTCCCTGTAAACAAGGGAAACATTCTCGCATAGCATCACATAAAAAGAAGGGGCATATATGGTTGAAATACAAAAGAAATTCACCGTAGTGAAGAATAAGGTGCATCCTGTAGTCGTTTTTTTAAGAAAAAATGACCTACTTACTGCGGAGGCTTTCTTTAATATTGGGTTATTGATTTATGGAAGTATTGCCATAAACTTTTTGAATATGAAGAATGTAGACGGAGATATACAAATAATCGTTACATTCCCGCTACTTTTCTTTGTACCAGGTTACGCGATAACACAACTCTCGTTCTATGAAAACACGAATAAATTAGAGATTTTGGCGATGAGTATAGCCATAAGTCTAGCTATGATTCCACTTTTTATTTATTTCGATGTTGCAAGAACTACGATAATACCGGATACAAAATGGAACGAAGAGCTAGCTATTGTTGCATTAGTTCTCCTAACCCTATTAATTCTAGTAAGACATATTGGAACGGTTATTCTGGAGACCATTGGGAAGCTACGCTCTAAAACCCCTTAATCAACTTCCTAATAAATTAGTCAAGATATATCACAAGGAGATTAAGAAATAATAATGGGAAATGGGAATGCAGTCATTAAAGCCTCTTGATGAAACTGTGTCGATAGTAGTAGTAACACATAATCGACCAGAGGAATTAAAAGAGTGTTTAGAGTCATTAAAGAGACTAAAATTACCAAAAAACTCATATGAAGTGCTTGTTGTTGATAGTTCGACTACAAATGAAACAAGAATGCTTGTAAAGAAATTTCCTGTGAAATATTTTCATACAAAACATAAAGGCATGACAGTTGCTAGAAATATTGGCATTATTAGGGCAAAAGGTGAAATTATTGCATTTCTTGATGATGATGCAATAGCTGATGAAAATTGGATAAAGCAGATCAAAACAAATTACAATAACGCAAAGATAGGGGCTGTTGGGGGGAAAGTCATAGAAGACCGTCTTCTGAGGAGACATCAGAAGGACACCACTTTGGTAGGTAAAATAAGTAAGACAGGTAAATTGATAAGCAATTTCGATCTAGGAAAAGAAAAGATCGAAACTGATCATATAAAAGGAACTAATATGAGTTTTACAAAGAAGAAATTGATAGAGATCGGAGGATTTGATAATTTATATGGCGGTAGAGCATATAGAGAGGAAACGGACGTCTGTTTGAGACTTAAGAAGAGAGGGTACAAAATTATCTTTGATTCTAATGCAAAAGTCTTTCACAAGCGAATTGGCCCAAAATCATCCCATGCTATTAAGAAAAACATAGCGATAGAATACTGGAGAGCACGAAACCATGTTTATTTTTATTTTAAGAACATTTTTTCGTCCAATGTTCGTCATTTTCTAGGATTTCTTCATAATCAAGGAAATTTAATTATCAGTCGGGCAAGAGAGCGTCAGTCCGTTTTAGCATCTTTCTACTATATTCTAGGTGTATTAGAAGGTGCCTTGCTCTCGTTCTTAGCGCGTCCGTACCATTCGATGAGAAGTTTAAAAGTATATTAGTTATTTAATTTACCTTAAATACCATTTAATTGTCGTATAGGCGATGAGAAAGTAACCTACTCCACCTATCGGACCAAGTCTTCTTGAGGCGTGATTAGATGAAGATATTGTTTCTGGTTCATAGATTTCCGCCATCTACAGGAGGCACTCAGACTCTCGCTTATAATCTTGCGACAATGTTTAAGAAAAAGGGACATTCAGTAACAGTTTACACATCCACTCACCCAGATCGCCCGGGTTTTGAAATTAGAGAGGATATTTCTATAAGAAGATTTAAAATTCGACCTAGTATTTTGTCACGATTTCTGAAACATCCAAGATACATAACACCAAGGATGATTCCATATCTATTTTCCTCTGATTTACAGGATGTTGACTTAATTCACGGATTTGGTTATTGTACATTCCAATCGTTATTAGCAACTTTAACTGGAAAATTACGAGAAACCCCGTGTATTTTAACACCTCAATATCACCCATGGGGGACGATCTACGCGAATACCGCAGGAATTAAAGTTATTAACTCTGCTACCAAAATTATCGCGCAATGCAAAAGCGAATTTAAAGCACTCTCACAGTATATAGAGAAATCAAAAATCCAAATAGTTCCCACTGGAATAAATTCATCGAGATTTCGTAACTTACCTGAAAATAACTTGAAGGAACATTTTGGTATTCAAGATGAGAAAGTTATTTTGTCTGTTGGGAAATTAGCTAGTCACAAAGGAACTGATATTTTACTTAAGGCAATAAGTTTACTCTATCATCGGTTCAAGGCACGTACTAAACTTTTATTGATTGGCACTGGACAAAGAGAAGACGAATATAAGACATTAGCTAAACGTTTAGGAATTCAGGATTTCGTTGCGTTCTTAGGGCGTGTGGATTCTAGTAAACTATTTGAAGCATATGCAGCTGCAGATGTTTTTGCTTTCCCATCTCTGCATGAATCATTTGGTATTGCTCTTGTAGAAGCTGCTGCATGTGGAAAGCCAATCGTATCGACAAAGGTGGGGGTTGCTTCAGACATAATAAAGGACTCTGAAAACGGATTCCTCTGCAACTCTAATGACCCACTTGATTTAGCAAGCAAGATTATTAGAGTTTTTGAGAATGACAGTGTTTCAGTAAAAGCAAGAGAGAATAGGAATTCTGTTTTAACAAACTACGATTGGTCGATCGTCCTCAATAAAATGGAAGAAACGTATTTAAAAATTCTAGGATGAGTTATTTGAGCCAAAATCTTACTCATTTGCGTTTAAAGATATTCTATACAAATCGCGATTGTTTTTACACGTATTCCATATTGTAGAAATACATAAGAATTCAGTTGGTTAACCGACATTTCATAATTATTACCTCAAGGAGACTCCTCAACTTGTTGGGGGGAGGAATTGAGGTCGGGCGTTGGTCACACAACCCTTTCTGCGAAGACAGGGGTTGGTGTACCCGACCTCGGGTGGTGTTTTAATGACGGGGACTCGCAAGTCCCGTCGCTCCCAACACCAAGGGAGTAGGTTCTCTTCGCCAAGGTTATCAGTCAGTACTATACGATGATCACTGAGAGTTTCCTCTCTGTTTAAACCACCGTTTACAGAGCAAAGGACTAGAGAAGCATCCTTTGGTGTGTTCTTTAACTC
>JAEOSO010000119.1 GCA_016840315.1 Candidatus Borrarchaeota archaeon
TGCATCTTTATTTATTGCAATAACTAGTTCAGAATCTTTCATGCCAGCTGCATGCAGAAAAGCCCCACTAATACCAAGTGCAAGATATAACTTAGGTTTTGCTGTCCCACCAATACGTATTTAGAGCTTTTAGTTCAATAGTTTTTTTAAAAAGGTTAAATATCAATAAGGGACTAACTTACTTAAGAAGGTGAAGAAAATGATACAAAAAATTATGGATGAAATTTACAGTGTGGGGATTCTGGATTGGGATCGACGTTTATTTGATGAATTGATACCTCTACCGGATGGAACCAGTTATAATGCCTATATCATCAAAGGAAAGGAAAAAATTGCGCTAATTGATACAGTGGAACCAAAATTTTTTGAGGGACTGTTGAAAAACTTGCAACAATTAAACTTAGCTCACCTAGATTATGTAGTTATAAACCATGCGGAAGGCGATCACGCAGGGTCGTTACCGCAATTGCTTGAAAATTATCCAGAATTAAAGGCGGTCACGAATCAGAAATGCAAAGAAATAATTATGGCATTAATGCATATTCCCGAAGAGAGAATTAGGGTTATAGAAGATGGCGATACTTTGGATTTGGGAGGCTTAACGTTACAATTCTTGATGACTCCTTGGGTTCATTGGCCCGAAACCATGTTAACCTATATCCCGGAAAAAAAGATATTGTTCCCGTGCGATTTTTTGGGGTCGCATTTAGCAACCAGTGAGCTCTATGTTACCGATAATGCCAGATTTCTTACAGCGGCGAAACGGTTTTATGCTGAAATAATGATGCCGTTTCGAAAATTAATTCAAAACCATTTGAAAAAATTAGAAGATTATGAGATTGAGATTATTGCGCCAAGCCATGGGCCGTTACAATCGAATCCTTCACTTATTCTTGATGCATACAAAGATTGGACGTCAGATGAAGTCAAAAACGAAGTGGCCATTCCCTATATTTCCATGTATGGATCTACAGAAAAATTAGTGTTGGCTTTAGTTGACGCATTGATGGAAAGGGGCATAACGGTAAAACCCTATCGGATTACACGAACTGACATTGGTGAGTTGGCGATGGGGTTAGTGGATGTTGCTACAATCGTGATAGGGTCTCCAACTGTGTTGGTGGGACCACATCCCGTTGTTGCATATGCAGCGATTTTAGCAAATGCAATAAGACCGAAGGCAAAGTTTGCTTCGATTGTTGGTTCCTATGGATGGAAAGGAAAAATGGTAGAGCAAATCGCTAGTATGATTGGAAACTTAAAGGTGGAAGTTTTACCCCCTGTTGTGATTAAAGGGAAACCAACAGAAGCGGATTATAAGGAAATTGAACGACTAGCAGAAGATATATACAATAAGCATAAGGAACTCGGGATCTTGTAAATTCTAATGCTTAAATTGGCGATTTTCAGAAATGTAGTTGATGTGCAATCTGTTTTTTCAACTCTAAGTGTATGGATTGCGACTATGTCAATCACCCCCTAACAAGTTAGGGGGCTTGTTCCGTGAGGAGCAAGAGTAATTGGTTGATTAGCCTAAGAGAGGTCGTGGTAAAATATGACGGTATCTAAGTTATCAGCAGAGTTAAAGAACACACCAAGGGATGCTTCTCTAGTCCCTTGCTCTGTAAATGGTGGTTTAAACACAGAGGAAACTCTCAGTGATCATCGTATAGTACTGACTGATAACCTTGGCGAAGAGAACCTACTCCCCGTTAAAAGGGAGAAACAGGACTTGAGAGTCCCTGTTTACGTATTAAACATGAGGGGGCAGCCTCTCATGCCCACAACTGCCCGAAGGGCGAGATTGTTGTTGAAGGAAGGGAAGGCTAGCGTTAAAGAACGCTGTCCTTTCACCATTCAGTTAAAATATGCCACCGGCGAAAACACACAACCCATTAAACTGGGAGAGGATATTGGTTTTAAGAACATTGGATTTAGTGCCAAGACCTACCTGTTAGAGGTCATCAGCGGCACAGTGATCTTGCGTAAAGACGTTTCTAAGAAGATTGACGAAAAACGTAGCTACCGTAGAAATCGTAGAGGACGATTAGGATACCGACCACCCAGATTTAATAATCGAACACGACCTGAAGGCTGGTTTGCCCCTAGTATTCAGCATAGATACGATTCACATATTCGATTAGTCACTAAGATCGAAACACTGCTACCGATAACCTTCAAAAACGTAGAAGTGGCGAATTTCGACGCTCAAAAAATGCAAAACCCCGAAATTAAAGGCGTAGAATATCAGCAGGGGGAACTTCAGGGCTACGAAGTCAAAGAATACCTGTTAGACAAATGGAAACGAAAGTGCGCCTACTGTGGCAAAAAAAACGTGCCCCTACAAGTAGAGCATATTATCCCGAAAAGTCGAGGGGGAACAAATAGAGTCTCCAATCTTACCATATCCTGTGAAAAATGTAATTTAAAGAAAGACAATCAGACCGCTGAAGAGTTTGGCTACCCTCACATCCAGAAACAGGCAAAGAAACCTCTTAAAGCAACGGCATGTCTGAATAACATTCGCTGGCAGATAGTAGAGCAGTTAGATGCAGAGCATACTTACGGCTACGTCACCAAATACGAACGTAATAAGTTAGGTCTGGAAAAATCTCATATCAATGATGCGTTCGTAATCGCGGGCGGAACGAATCAAGAACGCTGCCGCCCTTACCAGGTCATTCAAGTGCGGCGCAATAACCGTTCTATACAGACGAATCGAAAGGGATTCAAACCGTCTATTCGGAGACAAAGATACCAGTTACAACCCCACGATTTGGTAAAATTTGAGGGTAGAACTTATAGCGTCAAAGGAGTCCATTGTTATGGAAAACGGATTATTTTAAAAAATGTTAAGGGAAAAGACAAAAGTGTAGCGATCAAAAACGTAGAGTTGATTAAATACGGAAAAGGATTATTATTCACCTTCAAAAACCACTAATAGGCGCAATTCCTCCCCCCAACAAGTTGAGGGGTCTCCTTGCGGTGAAAATTATGAAGCCATACTATTCCACAATAACCCCCAAGTTGATTATGTGCCTTTCATTTCATTTACTTTTTTTGTTAATTCTGGAACCACTGTAAACAAGAACACCTAAAAAACGTAATAGTGTCTATGTGATTTCGGCTAAATTACACCATAGTCCTTTAACTTCTGCCTTATGAATTCTAAAAAAACTCTTAATCCTATTTCGGGATCATCGTCAATGGTACTTTCTTGCACTTTTGCTTCTTCATCATTGTGGAAATGTTTTGGAAACGTTTTAATAGGCGACCATTTTTGATGTGGAATGTTGTCGTGACGATGTATTTTTCCTCGAATGTGAGTATGTTCCCAGTGATATGCATATCGCCCCTTTAATTTTCTGGAGAACCATATATCCACGTAACTTTTGTCAATTAAAAAAATTCGTAGTTTTTCATCGATCCTGTTCGTAAAAGTGACGATATCTTGGAATTCTTTTTCTGCAATCTCTGCTATAGTCTTAAAAAGGGTATCAATATCAGATGCATTCAAAGTAGTTCCTCTAACGCGTTTTTAAGTTTCGTAATTCGATCTTCGAGGAAATCGAGCCTCATAAAGTCCTCACGCGTGTCTTTTTCATCTATAGTTCCTTCCCGATATAAATCTTCCATTTCTTCGACAGAGGATACTCTATGTTTCGTGCAGAGTTTCATATATTCAGTTTCCAGTTTAACCAGTTCACGTTGTAGATAAACCTCTAAACTTTCTCTTAACACATGTTCTTTATTCATTCCAAGATGCTTGGCAATTTCGTCTAAGAGCGTTTCAGTTCCCATCTATTTACACCTAAAATTCAAATACAATGATCTAATTCATATTTCTTGATATACTCATAAACTAAAAAGCATATCGTTATTGAAAAAGTAGTCCAAGAAAAGAAAAAGTACACAAGAAATAATACAATACTGCCAAGAAAAGGCGAGCAAGGCAAAAGAAGGCGATTGAAGGCAATTAAGGGAGTGGGGTAGATGAAAGATGATTTTGTGACGGTTAGAGGAAAAAAATACTATTCTAAACACGGTAAATTAGATCTCAGTTCTATATGCCTTTCATTTCGTTTATTTTTTGCGTTAATTCAGGAGCTACTTTGAGTAAATCGTCCACAATGCCAAAATCAGAAACATTGAAGATAGGAGCATTTGCATCTTTATTTATTGCAATAATTAGTTCAGAATCTTTCATGCCAGCTGCATGCTGAAAAGCCCCACTAAT
>JAEOSO010000040.1 GCA_016840315.1 Candidatus Borrarchaeota archaeon
CTGAGTGATGTCTCCTTCAGGGTGGAGGCAGATGAACTACGTTCGGGGCTGAGTGTCTGAAAATCACCCTGGAATGCTCCTCAAGTTCCAGGCTCTGAAACACATGGTGGACGACCCAGGTCGTTATCCCGAGATCTGCACCATCATCATGTCCTGTGCCTGCCCCAACATTGGCGATGAGGACCTACCCGCGGATGCGGAGCTGACCTTTACAGGTCGTTAAATATAGTTCGGGGCACCTACTCTTGTCCCAACAAAAAGGGGAGGTGCCCACCACTTTACAAAGAAATATACCGCAATTCATCTCCACCCTAGCGGATGGAGTCTTCTTGCGGAGGTTAGATAAAATTGAGACCACGTGTTTTCGGATTACTCCTACTAGTTATTGCAGTACTCGCATTTGCTGCTGGTCTGACACTAAGACAAAATTTCTTAGTAGAAGAACTGCTCGAATTTATTAGCGAAAGTAACTTAGGAGGCTTGCCGGAATAAAAATTAGGAAAAATTAAAACGGACGGCCTCCAGTAAGACGTAAACGTTCTTCTTTTTGAGCCTTTTTCAAGGATTTTTTAATCTTTTTATAATGTTCTTTACAGAGATGTATTCTATTGCGTCTAGATACCTTGTAATTTATGCCTGCTGACGAAAGTGCTTCTCCTGCTTTCTCTATTGACAGAGATCTTACTGATTCATTTTCACAGTTTTCAACTGAGCATACTTTTCCTTTTCTACGACTCAATTTATAGCCTCCCAATACTGGTCAGACCTATTTAGGAATCACCATTGTTAAGTAAGTTCGTGAACTACCCCACCCTTTCGGATGGGGCTTCCTGCGAGTCCTCCCAACCCGTGCGGGAAACTTTCGTTTTACGTTCGGCTGTGTGTCGCAGTTCATCCTCACAAGAGGATGGCCCGTCCACTTGGCATTCTGTGATAGGAAACCTCAGTTCCAGCATCACACTATACGGATTCGTCAAATTCTATTGTCCTTTTACCTTCGCGGTTAACCGCGCTGGTTAGAAACTGTACGAATCCTCGATCCACAGGGACTCCATCTGCTGCCTTCCTATCGAGAGTCATGTATCCCGGCTTCCCTCCCGATATTCATCACAACTACTCTGTGCGAAAAACTATATAAAGTTAGCGGCGTTCATCCCCCAGCTGGCGCAGGGGGACTTCCCGCCGAATGAGTTAAAACTTTTGTTGGATGCCAAAAAGTACGATGTTGACTTGTTTTCTGTTAAAATTAAAAATGTCTTATAATGAACCGAACGCAACTTTTCATTCTTTAAGTGGTGACATAAATCCTCCAGCAGTTCTCTTCGTTAAAGGGATCATAGAGTCACTTTCCTTTATTCTGACTTCCTTATTAGCCATGAATTTTCCTATTTTTTGTGCGTTTGCATGATTGTCTTTTAATACAATTTTTTCGACTTCTTCAAAAAGAAACAACTTAATTAGTGGATCTTTGCCTTCTTTGAAATCCCAAACTCCGAGTACTTTTCCATTAAGAAGTATTGATGCTGTAGCGTTCCCAGAACGATCAAAAACCTTATCGTAATATTCTTGAGATAGTGTTTATTCAAAACAACATGGTTGACTAGTTCTGAGTTAAGTCATATTTCTCAAACTACGTAATTTTGATTCTATGTGATTAATCTTATTACTTGATCAAAATACTTATCGCAGTAGGTTAGAGCGATTTGATAAAATTCGCTTGATTTCATTTCCACCTTTTCTAGAATTCCACTGACCAGTACTCGGTCGCCGATTCGAGCTTGCCCCCTGAATTCTTCGACAAATGAAATAACTCTCTTTATTTCTTTACCTGGGATCTTTCCTTCAATAATTTTCTCTAAGTTTAGACCATATACAGATGGTATAAAATATGCGTCTTTGGCGTCAATTATTTCACCTTCGACAACAACCCATCCTTCGGATGTGATTTTCTCTGTATTTGAATATTCATCCTCGATTTCATCATAAGTTCTTACAGGTTCGAATTCAATTTTAATTTCCCTATTTGTCGAAAAATCTGTATAGGAGCCCCAAATTAATTTTCGTCTTTCGTGAAAGATGTATTCATCAATAGACATCCTCGTGAAGCGCCAGTTTTTTTGATCAATGTAGGTTTGATGGAATCCATCAAATTCATTTCTCAAAACAATGTTACCACTCTGACGTTGATACAAATCATCAAGAACAGATAAGAGCCTTGAGAGCGATTTGCGTCCATAAACAACAAAATCAATATCACTGTGATCGGGGTGATGAAAACCGTGCAATAATGATCCGAATATTCCAAAATCGTCAACTTGTAATCCAGATTCATCTAAAAGAAGTTCAAGGATCTCAAGTGTTTTCTGGGCAAGAAAATCTCCTGGTTTTTGCTCTTTTATTAATTCCTTTAAGCCATCATTTGTTTTTCTAAGAGTGGCTACCTGATTATTCTTCACACCAATTAATTCGGTTTTTAGCGGCTTATTGTAAACTCTGTAGAAGGGGTAATTCTTCCACACCCAAGTCATTCCCTCATTTTCGTAAAATTTGTAATATGATATTTCGGGAAAACCTCTTGTGGCACGAGGATTGTCTGATGAAAAGATAGATTTAGGAGCATAGAGAGGTTCACAAATCCAGCCCTCTGGAGGATGCTGATAACCCATGACACGGAAGATAATTCCTTCTTTCGTAATTATATCATCCCTATCTCTTAATTTGAGACTATGTGCATCCATTTTGAATCGCTGGGTTTTTTTATGATTGCTAATAAGGTTCTATATATTCATTAGGGCTTCCTGAACCAATAACAATTCTATAGGTTTTCTCCTTTGTTTTGATATCAGAAATTTCTTCAAGAACTCCTTTTCCTTGAATTCGGTCACCCATGTCAGCTATATCACGATATTGACCAATCATAGATATAACTTCATTAGGAATAGCCTGCGGAAGACTGGAACTTAAATTGACAAATTCTGTTATTTTATAGTGTGCTGGACGAAAAACTGCTTCTGTGTTATCAGCTATCTTTGCTTGAAATGAAATGTCAGTCAGAGCCGCATATTTCTTGTTGCCATAAATTTCATGAATCTCCTCTTTTTGCCGGGTAGCATTGATTACAAAACGTCTGGAATTATAGAGACCCCGATTCCTTCGTAACTTGTCAAATTTGTTTTCAAGAAGATATTCAATTGATTGATTTTGAGACACTAAAGTCCTAATTGCGTCTTTAACTTTTTTAAAATTAGACGACCCATAAACAGCAATATCAATATCACTTTTTTCATTATGAGTTCCAAGTAAAATTGATCCATGTATCCCAAAGTCACGAACTTTGCTTGTCTTAGATAATAATTTAATGAGAGAAATAGCTTCTTTTTCTAGTGTATCTGGGTTTTCTTTATTTGTAAGGAGCGAAAGCCCCTTTTTTGGGACAAAGATGACTTTTATTTCTGACTTTGGAACGATAATGATTTCTTTGTTGAAAACCTTTGAAAAATAAAGATACTCCGCAAAATTTTCACGTAAAATGGATAATAAGGTATCTCCATAGTACAATTCAGTGGGTCGAACGAGTTTTTCTTTGTTTAGCGTCCATTGCCATTCTAGAAAATTGATTTTTTCGTCAAATAAATGTTTATACTTTAGTGGAATATACTTCAGAAAAGCAATTATACGATCATTTGGATGATTGTAGCCGAAGGTGTAAAAAATAAAGCCTTTTTTCGTTAAAATAACATCGCCATCCCTAAGCTGCCATTCTTCAAATTGCATAGCCATATCCACTATTCTCTAGATTTGTTCCAAAAGAACTGAGAAAATTAATAAGGCGTGTTCATAATTCGATTGATTCCTCTGACAATGGATGGCCACCCATCAATCTTAACTACTTGTCCTTTAAAAGCTAATTCTTTGGCGAATTGTAGATTTCCCGGCTCTATATAGAGGACGTTAACTCTGCTTATACTTCCAATATGTTGAATAAAAGGCAGTGGATCTTCTCCGTAAGTCCAAACGCCGTCAGTCATCAAAAAGATTTCCGTCTTAAATGAAGAGATCTTCGAAAATTCAATACTAGCCTCTCTGAACGCTGAATTGTAGTTAGTCATTGAACTCGCTTCAATAGTTAGAATTTCATCTATAACCTTATCCACTGGGACATCATGGTCTATTGGTTTAAGAAGAAATGGTTGTGAATGAAAGGCTATCACTCCGTAAAAGTCGTTTCGGGAGCTATATTTGAGCGAAATAACCGCCGCTGCAAGTGCTGCTAGCCCTAACTTCTCTTTAATCATGCTCTCCGAAGAATCGATCATCAGTAAACATGCTCTTTTTACTCTCTCGCGCTTCGTAACAATTATATCATCTGGCTCAATATTACGAGGTCCCTTCTCCACGATATTTTCAACAGTCTTGTCAAGGTCAATTACCCCATCGCCATCAAACCTAAACCGCTTTCGAGCACCATCACGTAATCCAAAAAAAGTTAAGTTTTGTGCCCGATCCATAATAACTTGAGTTGCTAACTCTCTCGCTAAGGCTTTACGACGCGATTCTAACGCTCTCCTGATAAGGACGTAGAGTTCTGGCGCTAACGGTCCTTGAAATACGTCCTTAAACATATCTTCATCAGGTATTTTAGACAACGCTTGTCCTACTTTTGTTGCGCCTAAATCACCTTCTTCTGCGACTTGCTTCATTTTAAATAAACGTTTCTGACGAATTGCATCAACTAGATCCCAATCAGGTTCCGGACCTCTGATAAAGGACAGTTTCTCATTTCCAGCTTTGCCTTCTGCCTTTTTTCTTAATAACTCATCAAGAGATCCTCCCATCATGGCAGTTCTGAATAATTCCTCAATGATTTCTTCTTCTGTCAGTTCACATGTTGGTTTTCTCTTGATTTTAGCAGAAAAAGCGAGATAAGCAATTTGGAGAAGATGATCTTTTAATTGCAGAGAGGAATCAAAGCGTATTTCATCAGAAGCTAGACGCACGAAATCAATAGCACCCCTGATGCTAGCACCCACTCTGAGGTCAGGATGTTCTCGTGTCGCACGACCAATTTTTACACCAAGATCCACCAACCAAGGTGCGTCGATCTGAGAGCCACGGTTTACTATTTCTTTTTCCTCTTCTTCAGATTGATAATCTAATTTAGTCTTAACGAAACGATCAAGAATTGCTCGACTCAACTTCGTAGGACCTAAGCGGTCGAAAATACTTAATGAGGCTACAACACGAAAGTCATCGTGCGCTTTAATCATCCCATATCGTGGAATATGAACTTCTCTTTCAGAGAGCACCGTCACTAAAGCATTAAGTGCATCGGGCGGTACTCTGTTTATGTCTTCGATGTATAGTATACCACCGCTTTCCATTGCTCTCGTGAGGACCCCTTCATTGAAATTTTCCGGACTATATCCAGTTTGTAGTACTGCTGCTGGATCAAAGTAGCCCACCAACTTAGATGCGGTTAAATCGGCATTACCTTCACAGTAAAATAGACACAGTCCTAGAGTACAACATAGTTCGTGTAGTATAGTAGATTTCGATGTACCCGGTGGACCTTCAAGAAGGATGGATTTGCCTGCGCATATTGCACTTAAAATTAACTTAAGTTCGCGTTTTCTCCCAACAATTCCGCTACGATCATCAGTTAGTTTTTCATATAACTCTATTGGGTCACACAAAGCTAACTTTGAATCGCAAAAATTCCCTTCCTGATTAACTGTCTCATCGATAGATTTCATTCGAGACGCCTTCTTGTTTGTTTCTTAGGTAAAGTGGATATACCAAGAAGAAATATGTGGGTATAAAATGGTTTCGCGTAGAAAAACGTAATAAACTATAAAAAAATTTTGAAATTGTCACGTTGTTGTTCTAAAAGGAAAATGTTGCTTATGCAATGCGATCTTATGTATTCGCTAAGATACGACTTCCAATCCTTTTTGGCGATTCTTGGGAAGAGTTCTCGATAATATTGTTCGTGAGCAATTCAATTAATTCTGATATACCTATACCTTCCCTTGCAGATGTTTCAATATATTCAAGTTCCAATGATTCAGCATATTCCTTAGCGGTTTCAAATTTAATGATGCGAAATTCAGACAAATCAATTTTATTTCCAACAAGAAAACCAGTATACGGAGTCCTACAGTGTTTATTTACTTCCTTTAGCCAGTTTGGTAGATTCTCGAAACTTCCTTTATTTGTTATGTCATAAACGAAGATAATAATTTTCGACCCATTATAAAATTGAGCGCGAACGACGTTGAATCTAGGTTGCCCACCAAGATCCCACAGTGCAAAATGAACTTGTGTACCATTTTTCTCTCTTTTATGCACTGCGATGTTTAAACCGATAGTCATCTTGTATGAGGCCGTGAATTCGCCAGTAGTAAGTGATTGAGTTATTGCTGTTTTGCCTACAGCCCCGTCACCTACAAGAGAGACTTTAACTTGGTGAATAACCATATACTGCCACCTACGGCGCGCAATGATCGAAGAAGATGTCCTTTTAAAAAAAATATGATTCTTCAAAATTTAAGTCTTCTAGAAAACTTATCCGCAAACTCATCCACAATAAAATTCACAGTTGTAAAATGATGGTTCACGTAAATTCTGAATAGTCAAACAGAAATAGATCTCACACTGAATTTATGAATTCATAAGACCAAGCTCATTATGAAAATGGAATTAAGAAAGGGCTTCAAGTTCCATTAACTTTTGAGAAGGATGCATTAAAACACAATCAGTAAGCATTTGGACTAATTCGGGTATTCCAGTGCCATCCTTTGCAGATGTTTCCAGAAATCCAAATCCAATAGCTTCTGCGAATGATTTTGCTTCTTCAATATCTACAACGCGATAATCAGCAAAATCCGTCTTATTCCCTATAACGATACCCTTATAAGGTGCATTACTAGCCCGGTTCACTTCTTCGAGCCAGTTGGCGAGGTTTTTGAAACTGCCCGAAGATGTTATGTCATATACCAAAACAATAATCTTGGCACCAGTATAGAATTGTGCTCTCACTACTTCAAATCTTGGTTGTCCACCCAAATCCCAACAAATAAGCTGTAATTTTGTATCATTTTTTTCACTCTTGTGCACAGAAATATTAGTGCCAATTGTCATCTTATATGAGTCACCATACTCTCCTTTGGTAAACTTATTTACAATTGCTGTTTTACCGACAGCCCCATCTCCTGCAAAGATTACTTTAACGTTGCGAATGTTCAATGAATGACCCTCTATGACAACATCTAAGAACTAGCTAATATTTGTATTTAATAAAAAGATGTCATAAAATCTTTTAAATCTTCTAGCAGACTTCTCCTCACTTCTAGTGAAAACATCCGCAATAATTGAAGGTTATTATAGAACGAAATTAGGCAGATGAGTTATATTAAATCTATTAAAACTGTGAACACGCTAATTTCATAATCTTAATGTAAGATGAGGATTCTATTTAAGATTTAAAAGAAGAAAAGAGGAAATTCAAAGCGGAATTCATTCAAGTGCTTGTGCTAGTACCTCATGGATGTCCATTACTTTAATACTTAGACTATTTTGTTTGATTGTGTCTAAGAAATTGCCCCGGCACGTTGGACAGGAGGTCACTATGACGTCAGCACCTGCGTCTTGAACTTCTTTTAATCGAAAGTGCGCAACTTCTCTCGCTAATTCGTTATCGATGCCTTGCAGACCACTTCCGCCGCCACAACAATGCGAAAGTGCTTTGTTATTCTCTAATTCGACCCATTCTAAGCCTGGAATCGCATTAAGTACCTTTCTAGGAGCATCAAAAACACCCATTTGTCTACCTAGTTCACAAGGGTCGTGGTATGCTATTTTACTGCCACCCTCGAATTCCTTTGTAAAAGTAAATTTGCCCTGGTCAAGGAGTTCAGCAATATATTCCACAGCATGCGTGATCGGAATACCTGGTTTCCAACCGTCAGTTAAATGCTTGTAATGACGAATAGCTTGAGCACAACCTGGACATATAGTGATGATTCTTTGCGGATTAATTTTCTCAATCAGCTCAATATTATGCTTTGCGAATTCCCTTGCAACGTCTAAATGACCTGTATTAATAAAAACCAGACCACAACACCATTCATCTTCGCCCATGACCGCGAAATCAACATTAGCGGCTTGAAGGGCTTTCGCAGTGGCTGTTGCCATTGGTCGCACACGAGGGCGCATTATATTGCATCCAACAAAAAAGAGAACTTCTGCAGGTTCATTTACTTTGATATTTTCAAGTTTTGCAGCCCATCTCATTCGCCTTGCATTATCTTGTCCAAGTACATTTCCTTTTTCTAATGTCATTTCGCTAAACTCAGCAAAATCCGGAGGAGCAAAACCCAGTTTAACCAGACCAGCCCTTGCGGCCTCCATTGTTTTGACATAGTCAACCTTTGAAGGACACTTCTGTTCACACGCCGAACATAAGGTGCATGTAAATATCCTGTCAACAAATGACTGATCGGGCTGAATTTTTCCCTCGTCGACTGCTTTAAGCTGCATCATTCTGCCGCGAGCACCATAAGACTCTAGAAAGTCTTTTGCTTCAAATGTAGGACAAATAACTCGGCAGAACCCACATCTACTGCATTTGAGTACTTGATCTTCATATTTTTTCTCTAATCCGAGTGTACCCATATCAAATCACCTTTAATCGTAATCAAATATTTTTCCTGGATTTAAGATTCCATTTGGATCAAAAGCTTTTTTGATTCTTCTCCATAAGTTCATTTTTGCTTGTCCATGTTCAGCTAGCATAAACATCTTCTTTTCTGTGCCGACCCCATGTTCACCAGTAACAGTACCCTGTAAATCCTTAAGGACAATGTCTCCCATTACTTTTACAGCGTCATGTGCTCTCTTAGCCTCGTCATGATCTCTAGGGTCGAACAAAAACATGGGATGTATGTTGCCATCACCAATGTGACCATAGCAAGGTATTCTGATGTTAAACTGTTTGGCTAGCTCTTCCATGCGTTTAAGCAGTTCTGGTATTTTACTGAGAGGAACCGTAGTGTCTTCGATAACCACATTTGGTTTTAACTGAGCCATAGAGGGTAATGCGGCTTTCCTAGCTCTCCAAAGTTCTAGGTTTTCTACTGGATCCCACGCTAGGCGGTAGTCAGATATACCTACTGAGGATTTGAAGAGTTCTTCAAGTTTTGCAAGCCTTCGTTTTATGTCTTCCATGTCACCATCCATCTCCAGGAGTATCATCGCTCCACAGTCGGGGAAATCCATGCCTGTATATCCTGCTACCGTGTTTAAGGTTTGACGGTCCAGAATCTCACCAGCTGAAATGTCCAAACCAGATTGGAACAAAGCGAAAATGAATTTTCCAGCGTTTTCTGGCGTATCAAAGTATGCTAACGCAGAGAGTCTTGATTCAGGAATTGGCGTCAAACCAACTGTCGCCTTCGTGATAATTCCCAATGTACCTTCAGATCCAGTCAACAAGCCAATCAAGTCATACCCTGAAACATTCTTTCTCGTTTTACCTCCCTCATTGATAATCTCGCCAGTGGGAAGGACTATTTCGAGTCCAAGAATCCAGTCGCGCATCACGCCATATTTCACTGCACGAACTCCACCAGCATTCTCAGCTATGGATCCACCGACTTGTGCAACCGAATCAGAAGCTGGCATTGGTGGAAAGAACAGACCAGTACCTTGTTTCTCTAACTCTTTGTTGAGGTCAGCCAAAACAACTCCTGCCTCAACTGTTGCCGTAAGATTCTTTTGATCAATCTCTAATATCGTATTCATTCTTGAAAAATCCATTATGAGACCTTGTTTAGCTACTGCACCTCCAGATAAGCCTGTTGCAGCTCCACGTGGAGTGACAGTAAATCGTTTTTCATTAGCTAATTTCATAATTTCGGATACTTGCTCTGATGTAATAACCCAAGATATTGCTTCAGCCATTCCTTCGGCTTCTGAACCATCAGCGGAGTAAGCTATTAGATCAAATGGATTATCGGTGAAATTCTTCTCTCCGACAATCGATTTAATACGTTCTTTTATGCCTCCATCGATCATGACAGTTATGCCTCCTTGCCTCCTTGTTGTAGTTTTAGTAATGTAGCGAGTTCAGTAGGATCTGCTAACAGGTAAGACAGTTTAAGATAATCTGTGTTGTCTAGTATAGTCTTAAGATTTTTCTTCAGTTTTCGTTCTGATGCTGTCTTAAGTTTTCCCATGACTTCATCAGATATTTCCTGTGTTTCTAGATACCCCGCCTCTACCGCTTTTTCAAAAACATCCAAGCCTTTTTCGGACCGAATTATCACGGTATTCCAACCTTCTTTGCCGACAGTCGGGTCAACTGAGATATCAGAAAGCTCTGCTGTCATATCGAGGCATGAGGCACATCCATCATGACGCGCTCGTATACAAGAATTTGCAAGAGCAAACGTAATCTTCTCTTGGCAAACTTCGTAATCTTTGTTCGACTGAACTTTTCTTAAGGCAATCATCTGACAAGGTACACCAACCATCGCAATCTTGTCTTTACCCATTGCAATTGCTTCAGCTACACCCGTCATC
Source organism: Candidatus Borrarchaeota archaeon (assembly GCA_016840315.1). Taxonomy (GTDB): domain Archaea; phylum Asgardarchaeota; class Sifarchaeia; order Borrarchaeales; family Borrarchaeaceae; genus Borrarchaeum. Next base: position 10,582 of record JAEOSO010000040.1, read on the forward strand.
TGTGGACTTGCATTTGTGCGACCTTCCATTCCTTTAGCGATTTCTTTCTTATTTTTAGCCATAAATGGGGCTGCCTTCCATCGATCTTTTGGATCGATACTTTTGGCTAATACTGCAGAATCTATTAGCTTCAGATCCATTGCTGCATTTAACAAGGATGTTAAAACGCCAGCTTTCGCTTTTTCTACAACAGGATCTTTTTTCCCCTTAGGTTTAGCTAAAACAATTTTTTTATAGTACCCCAGCGCTTGATCTTCACGATTCTCGCCGAAAGTAAATTGATCTAGTGCTTTAAGCGATACATATGTTCTTGGACAAACACTGTAGCACAATCCGCAAGGTGTAAGGCATCTTGAAATTGCTGTGGGTATATTGTCAACCATCTCAATGTACTTATGGCAAAACGCTGCGCAAGCTCCACACCCTGTACATAAATCGTTATATATTACTTCCTTTTCAAGATCTCCAAGATTTTTTTCACCAAACTCAAATTTGAGCATTTGCTATCACTTCGCTTAGTATTAATATCGATTATTAAAGTTGTAAGTTTGATAAAATTCAGAATCAGATTGAGGTATCTCATGTCCCTATTTAAAATTGACTATGATACTATGTCATGAACTGTAATAGAGAAATCTGCTGCAAAATATTTCTCGCTAATCTTTGAGTAATGTATATTAAAAGTTCTAAAACGGCTTTTTTAACAAAATGAAAAGAAAGATCTAAAATTGTGAAAAAAGAGAAAAGAAAGAAAAACCTTTTTAGATTAGATCCATGAATTCCTTATATCTAAGGTGCTGCAGATTATTTTGTATGAAAAGCGTCTGGAGATAGACTAATGCATCTGCTTTGATTGATTTAATACCTTTCTCGAACTTTCCGATTTCTATTTTAACAACCTGGCTTGGATCAACAGGACGATATGCATTATCAGTTATAAATACCCATTCTTGCTGCTTTAACGAATTAAGCGCATTGCGAACCTCTGTTTCTTCTGCCTTCATAACTTTAGCTAACATTGCTACATCTGCGTATCCTAAAGACACAAGGGTTGAATAAGTTTTAGCGTCGACTTCGGGCGCTAAGAATTTCAAGGCAGATGTTACTCTTTCATCTACTTTTGCTAGTTGTGATTTCTTTCTCAAAGACTCTTTTTCAACCTTTGAGAGATCTAATGTATCTGCAACAGTGATTTTTCCAGCCGTTACCGCGCCATCAAATAGTTGGGCACCGACATCGGATCTGACAATAACTGTATTCCAATCATCTGCAGGCGCACCTACTGAGCCAGCGGCAATATCAGCAAATTCAGCTGTATAGTCCTTACAATACTGACAAGATGCCCAGTTGTGAACCTTTGTCTCTTTTATAGGCAGGTCTTTGACAGCTCCATCTTTTGTATAAACAAAGAATTTTCCCCTAGCAATGTCAAATTTCTTTACTTCGCTTAGTGGTATTCCCATATCTTGATATACTGTTTGTTTGAGCAGATCCATTGAGAAATTCGAGGAGCAGAAAAGTCCAATAATTAATGTGATTTTACCGAGCGCATCTGAAAGTGGCGGCCACATTTGAAGTTTCCGTGCAGCTTGTATTTGACACGGCATACCAACAAAACCGATTTTTTCAAGTTCATACTCATAAATTGCCTCAGAGTATGGTAGGAGGCTCGGTGCCATGGTATATCTGGAGCCAGCCGCTGCCAGTATCTCTTCTTTAGTTCTTGCAACAACGGGTTTTGGCACCCAATTCGCTGCCTTTGCTGTAAGAAGGGCTCCATCAATTAAACCTGTCTCCAAAGCTTGAATTAGTAGAGTGGAAACTACTCCACCGTTTTGTGCTACATCTAAGACAGCTGGATCAGTGCTTTTTGCAGCAGTTGCCTTTTGATAATATCCGAGCAAAAAGTTAGTACGTTGACCACCTAAAAACTCCTTCTCGACTTCCTCCTCTGGGAAGTACGTCCTCGCACAATAGCGGAAGCACATCGAGCACGTCGGGTCATATTCCATGAGCTTTGGTTCCTTTTCCTCTAAGCCAATCCTAGGACAAATTGAAGCACAGGTTGCGCAGAAAACACAAACGTCTTTATCGACAACGAAGTCATATAAATCTCTGAATCCGATGCCTTCAATACGAGATTGCAAATAATCCATCATTCGCTCATTTGCCATTTTTAAACCTCTCTTAGATAAGTTATGACTTTGCAAAATGTCTTTTTAATATTTTAATCTATGAATCTAAATTCTGAGTTTCTAAGGCAAAACTCGGCTAAACTTATACAGCCCTATCTTAAAAAGTTTTTTTGTTTTCGGCTACCGTGAGAATCACATGAATAATTAAAAAACAACTTTGTTTAAAGAAAAAAATTAACTTTACTTTGGTAAAACAACTAAAAAACTGAGGAACATCCCGTAAACACCTTTGCTTTCAATTCTACATTCAATTTGGATTTGAAATCGTAGGAGGTCTATTCTAGTTCATATTACTCTTTTGGGAAGAGTATGTGAAAGATACTTCCTTCTCCAACTCGACTTTCCGCCCATATTTTGCCGCCCAGCATATTAACGTATTCTTTTGCGACCGCAAGTCCCATTCCTAGACGTTCAAATTCGGATTTTGACTGAAGGAGGACGGATTGAGAAAGATCCACTACATAGAAGGGGCGAAATATTTTTTCAAGATCTTCTTCTGCAATACCTATCCCAGTATCCTTAACTGTGATATGCAAGTTGTCTTCTTCTTCCAAAATCATAACGTCAATTGCACCGCCTTCAGGTGTATATTTAATTGCATTTGAGATTACGTTGTAAAGAATTGTTCCTACTACTTCTTCGTCCACATGAATAAGAGGCAAAGGTTTCGGGACATCAAAAATAAGTTTATG
>JAEOSO010000120.1 GCA_016840315.1 Candidatus Borrarchaeota archaeon
CTCGATTAAATCAACTTCGTGCAGAAAATCTGGTCGATATACGGGTATAAGAACCTCTAAAGTGTCATCATCAATTGTTTTTGAATCAAATCGCATTTTTTTCAGTATTGTTTCCAAATCATTTAGGTTTAGGCCAAATCCAAGTAGTTCATTTGTGTTTTTCAGACTTAAGTTCATTTTAGTAGGTGTAAAGTTAGGGTAGACTTTGGGAGTCTGATCAGGATAGACAATTTCAACTGATTCGATTTTCGCGCCACGGTCGTAAAGATCAGCGAGAAGGATATGCAAAGCATATGTAATGATATATTCATCAGTCCCGGTCACATCAAAAAAGAGATTCTTAGTATCCATGTCAACTCTTGTCAGATCACCATTAATAATTGGTGGCAGAGAGAGAACATCACCATTTTTATCTACCAACAAAGGATAGCTGTCAAAATCCGATATTACATGGGCGTAATCTCGCCCTTTTGGAATCTTTCTTAGTATTTCATAGCCATTCATCTCTTCAGTCTCGTTAAGTGGAACGAAGTTGATATTTTCCGGCGTTTCTGCCAGATATGTGAATGGTGGCTCAACCGCATCGAGGTTATGAAGTCCAATAGAGCCCTTTCGTCGTCTACGACAGTGGGTATCGTGAATCTTTTCCTGAAGTTGCATCAACTGCCGAACTAAAGCATCTGTTAAATGAACATTTTTTACGACACCACAAACGATATAGGGACGTACATTTAGTACAGAAGAGTCTACAGTGCATTGAATGCCTGAAGAGTCAATATCAAACTTTTGAAGCCCCATTTCTATTTCATAAATACCTTTTAAGACGCGTGCGAGACCGCTTGCTGAGAGCAGATCCGGTCTGTCCGATGTGATCTCAATTTGAAGGTCGTGGTCAATTATTTCATTTGATGCCCCGTAAAGGGGTGTGATATCTTCAACTTCTGCTTTAATGTAAAATAAGCGATCTTCTAATGTTTCTAATGGGATTTTTTGCCCAATCAAACCAATAAGGTCATTATAAGAAACTGCAATAGTTGGCATTTTTTTTACCTCACTTCCTTAGTCCGTAGAAGGTCAAGGTTGTCGCTATAAAGATCGCGAATGTCATCATACTCAAGGTATATCATAGCTAATCTTGCAATACCGATCCCCCAAGCAAGCACCTGAAAGTCAACATTAAATGGTTTGACGACTTCTGGTCGGAAAATACCAGAACCGCCAACTTCTATCCATCCTAGTTTCGGATGACGAGCAAAGACTTCGACGGAAGGTTCTGTAAAGGGGAAATAGCCCGGTTTAAATTTTACTTCCGCACCTGGAATTAATTCTACCACAATTTGCTTCAGATATCCTAGATGATGTTTTAAAGTCAAATTTCTGTCGCCTACGATGCCTTCCAATTGATAAAACTCTATAGCATGCGTAGCATCCAAGATGTCAGGCCTAAAATTCCTGTCAAGGCAGAACATCTTTAGTGGGGGAGTTTTATGCTCGTGTAAAAATCGCATAGATACGGATGTAGTTTGAGAACGAAGAATAAGTCGCGATGCACGTTTCAAACTCCAAGGGTATCTCCAACCGCGCGAACCTGTTGTCCATCCGTTTTCGTGAGTCGCTTTTACTCGTTTTCTTAGATCATCTAGTTCTAAATCGCCATATTTCGGGTCTTTTAGGTAATACGTATCGTGAATCTCTCTGGCTGGATGGTCTTGAGCTTGGAACAATGCGTCAAAATTCCAAAACTCCATCTCAATGAGAGGACCTTTTGCCTCTTGAAATCCCATACCAATTACTGCTCTTCTTACCTCTTCTAAGAATTCAAGGAACGGTTGTTTCTTCCCTGGATATACTGTAGGAGGAGTTGCCGTAACATTATAGGGTTTAAGCACAACAGATTTCCATCTTCCAGAAGTTATATCATCACGAGTAAGTTTACTCACTTCTTTAAGAATTTGGACTTTTCCTGTCACCACTTTTATTCCGAGTTCCGTTAATTGCAGTTTTCTTGTTGTTACTTCTTTTTCCTTAAGTAATTTCCTTTTTCTCAGTTCAAAATAACTCTCTTTGTACTTAGAAGGTAATTCTTCCAGAATTAAGTCACTTTCTGCTAGAAGAGAAAGGAGTTGCTCTTCGTAGCAGGGATCAAGTGCTGCCTCTTTTCCAGTATCGGTAACAATAAGGAGCGTTTCCCCATTTTCCTGTTTTTTAAGCTCTGCCCATTTCTTTTTCTTTAACCAATTGAGCCCTATAGTAACTTCTGTCTTCTTTATTCCATGATCTTGTGTCTGGAGGAGTTCAGGGATTGCTTTTGCTCCTGTTTTACAGAGATAATGAAGTAATCGAATTTCTGGCAATTTTAACTCTGCATATTTTTTGCCTTCATCCGACAAGAAAATAAATGTACTTTTTTCCTCAACTATTTCTACAAGTTCTTTTTCTTTAAGTGAAAATGCAATCGAATTTACCTGAGCTATATCTAGTTTTGTTGCTTTGGATATACTCTCAATATCCATAAGGTCTTTAATTGCATTGAGAACAATTTCTTCAGTGTTAAATAAAGTTAGTGCCTGCTTCATTAGAAAGCACCTCTGTACAGGGCTAAGTTTTCGATCAAAATGATTAATTCATACTAATTTAAATGTGGCGCAAAATTGTTACCTGCTTGTGAATTAAGGATTATAAGATTTTTGAGAGAAAGTTAGTTTATGCGGCAGAAAGCCCCCATCCGTTAGAGTGGGTAGTTCAGGCAAACGTATTATGTCAATAAAAATCCTTAAATTTGTCTGCGAGTATATACCCACGCGATGAAAGGAAAGCCCTTTTTCGAGGACTAGCCTAGGAGTAACGATGACGGCTAGAGCAAAACTAAGGCGACATCTGGAGCACCGCTGGTTATTTAAAATTCACGAAATAGGGCTCTTGTTGAGGCAGGGTGTTTCACCCATCAATGAAAACAGAGTCAACCCAGACGTGAGACAGCCAGCGGAGAGCGGGATGTTAAAACAACCTAGCATGAGAGAGCGTTGCAAAGGAATGAGAGCGTGAGCCGACCTGTGATTGCAACGAGTTAGTGTGAGGATACATAGCATCCCTCTCTGAAAATTATAAAAAATTAAAAAACCAGTGTAACAGCTAACTTCTTTTTTAAATACTCATTTCTTTGACTAACTCTGCACCATATCTTTCTTTTAAAGGTCCAAGAAGGTCTCTGTTTGAATCGATCATATCCCTAACTTCAGTAAAAACCTTTATGGTGGCTTCTGCTACCGCGTTCTTCAAATCAAGTGGATGCAATTTTTCTTGAACGAAGTCGGCGACTAGATCTTCAATATGAGTATATCTTAAATCACCACCGAACTTTTCAGGACGAATAACTGTTAACTCACCTAGTACTGGAAAAACAATCATTTTCGCTACATCAAGCGGGAAATTATCTTCTTCTTGTCCCTTAACACAATAAGCATTTTGCATTTTCTTGCGAATGTCTTCTGGCTTTTCATGGACGAGAATAACGGTTTCTGGTTTACTGGAACTCATTTTTTCTTCAGGGCCCTTTATAGAAGACAACAAAGAACCATGAACACAAACTGGCTTGAGATAACCTAATTTTGGCAGGATTTCACGGGCAAGTACATGAATCTTTCGTTGTTCCATGCCACCATGGGCAACATCAAGGTTTAGTGCGCCGATATCTAACGATTGCATCAGCGGATAGACAAGTTGAGATACTTTTGGATCCTCCATTTCCTTAGAGATTACATCCATACTGCGTCGTGCCCGTGTTTGAGTTGTAAGAAGCATCGACCTCAGTAAATCTAAGACATATTTACGATCATACTCGAACTCAGATCCCGTTACATATTCGGCTTTTTTCAATCCCAAAGCTTTGAAAATTTCTCTCCAGTAGTCAACCATACGCTCAATCCATTCCTTAGATCCTTTCGAATTTAAAAATGTGTGAAGGTCTGCTAAAAGCACGACAACTTCCCAGCCTACTTTGATGAAGTCGAGTTGTTTCAAGGCTGTCGCGGCAGTCCCAATATGAACAAAACCACTTGTTTCATAACCGACATAAGTGCGGATCTTCTTTTTTGAACGAAGTAATTCAATTAACTCTGCCTCTGTTAAGATTTCTTCAATATTACGTGTAATTAATTCAGGGATTTCCACGTTTCTCGCCCTTTTCTGATTT
>JAEOSO010000041.1 GCA_016840315.1 Candidatus Borrarchaeota archaeon
AATGATTTCGATAATGCTGTGATTTTTTCTGCTGATGTGCACGCTAATTTATCCATAATAACTAAAGGAAAATGTGTTGCTTCTATCCTCCATCTATCCAGAATATTACCTCTTTCAGATAGACAGATGTTTTTTATGCCAATATATGGCCATGCGGTCCTAATCGTGAGAGGTAATGAATGTATTTGCCGAACTAAAACGCCTGCAAAACCAGAAACACCTTGTCCACAAATGACATCAAATCTTTGTTGTGCTTGTAGTTTCTTAATTTTCATTGCAGCAGAAAGGCTATAGCTAAAAATTCTTGTGGCCCGTGCATACAATTCGCTTACAAAATACAATGGGACGGTCGTTGTACGCACGCGAACTATAGGAATTTCATCTATCGCGTCCCGTTTCGGTTCTCCTTTTTTCCTTGTTGCAATAACTGTGACTTTGTGACCACGCTCAATCAATTTTTTCGAAATTTTGCGAGTATGAGTAAAGACGCCTCCTCCACCTTCTCGAAATTCCCGTGCCAGCATGCAAATGTGCATGTTTTTCCTTCCTATGAGCATATTGTACAAAGAATTAAATTTAAAATTGTTAGAGGGGGTCACCTTCCAAGACGCTTAAAGAACTGTAATAGTGGTATCAATTTTTTTGTCAGTTCATTCCTTGTTAAATTAATAATTAAATAGTCTAATTCTTCCTTCTTAAAGACTCCCGAGATTACACAGAGTATTCCGAAGAGGCCTACAAAAAGTGCAATCAAAATCATTTGAAGATATACATTCTCTAAGAGACTTGTTAACATATAAGGAATGACAATGGATAAAGGAAAAGCAAAACTTAATTTTTTGAAGAAGTCTATCGGCATTGAGATTTCTAATAATCTTGAGACTTCGAATAGGGGAGGAATATTCCAAATCACTATTATTACAACATATATGAGTCCTCCAATCACCGAATTATAAATACCCATATAAGAGAAGAAGAGGTTTAAGATAAGACTCACAGCTGCTGCAATTGATCCGTATTTAATTGAAATATTTAGTTTATCAAGTCCACGAATAACAGAGCCAAGACTACCCGAAATTGAGTTGACAATTGCTGCAATGACTATGAGGACTATGACTGGATATGCGGGCAGATACGAAGGAACAAATTCCGTCAAAAGTGGTCTAGAGCCAATTATAAAAAGACCTCCAACGAAGGCTGCAAGAACTAACGACACCTTGAGTGTTATTCTGAATAGCCTTCTTATCATAGGTTGATCATTTTTTGCGTGTAATTTTGAAAATTCTGGGAAGAGCATAATTGCCAGAGATCCAGATCCAGAATAGCCGATTACCTGCATGACACTATTTGCTATAGAGAAATAAGCTACTTCCGCAGTAGAACTGAATCTTCCCAGAAATATAGTGATTAATTCTGCTCTTGATAATTTTAACCCGTTAATAATATTAATTTGAGAACTAAACAGGACAACATCCTTTAGTGAATCAGAGGTTGTAGAACTGGCATCTATCTTAGCAGTGGCAAGAATGTCTTTATAGGCCTTTATACAAAGTATCAAACCTGTTAATAATGTAGCAGACCCAGTTAATATTCTTGCCTGAATTGCACCCATTACTCCCAGCCCGATATTTAGGAAAACAGCGACCACAGCAAGATATGTGACTACCTGTGTGAGATGAAGCGCAACATAATAATTTATTCGTTGAAGAGCCCTAAAAACATTAATTACTCCTCCGAAAAGTGATAAAACTAATACAGCAAATGACGCAAGACGAAGTGGTTCTGTTATTTCCGGTTTTAGCAAAATAGATTCACTAATAATGCCTGAAGAGAAGTATAGGGTTATACTAATGCATATACCAACAAAAAAATGAATCCCTAGGATTTTGATTATCACATTTCGAATTTGATAATATTCAGCTTTGCCGAAATGAACAGAAACAGATCTCACTATCCCTTCTATTAGACCATTCAATGCAAGGTTGAAGATTATCCCTGGAACTGTAAACGCTAGAACGTATATTCCGTAACCGGTAGGCGTTAAAAGAATACTTAATAACGCTATGGTAATAAATCTAATAGCGTCTCTTATAATTCCGCCTATAGTAACAAGGGACGTCCCATAGAATAATTCCTTTAACGTTCCACTGTCGTTACTCATAATATCCCTAGCTTACATTTTCATTATAAACTCATTCGTAATCTAAATGCAATATACATGACTGCACTATTTCCTTAAAAACGCAATTCATCTGCTTTTCAATTTTTGGGTCATAATATATGCTTTCAAATATTCTTTCACTATCGAGTCCCAACTAAATCGTTTTAAAACCCTATTCAATCCATTTTGCCCCATCTTTTGCTTCATTTCAGGATTTTGTAAAATCTTAATGCATGCTCCTGCAAGTTCATTTGGTTTTCTTGGAGGTAACAGTAAACCTGTTTTTCCATTTATTACTACTTCAGGAACTCCTCCACATTTGGTAGCAACAACAGGCTTTCCACAGGCCATTGCTTCAAGTAAAACGATTCCAAACGCTTCATAAAGAGAGTGAAGTACAAATAAATCGCAGTTTGCATAATAATGATGGAGTTCCGATTCTGGAACGAAGCCAACTAATTTTACACTATTTTCAATTCTTAGTGCGTTAATTTTCTTTTCTATTTTTATTTTTTCTGATCCTTTCCCTACGATAACGAACTTTGCTGAGGGTATTTCATCTAAGATGATAGGAATTGCGTCAATTAAATAGTTTAATCCTTTTCGAGGGTGAAGACGTTGAACAGATAAAACCATTGGACCGCGAATTCCCAATTTCTTTTTAATATCCACTTTTATTGGTGGAACAAATTTTTTGGTGTTCACGCCATGAGGTATTATATTTATGTCTGAAGAAACACCCATAGCCTGTGCTCGCCATTTTTGGTCTCGACTACACGCTATAACTTTTGAGGACGTTTCCATGAGCCTCACAAGGCTTTTATGCCATTTTGAAGGCACTGGATCAATTGGATCAAAGATATCTTTTCCAAGGAGCGAAGTTATTACGGGTATTTTTAATATATTTCCCACGATTATTGCTGCAAGTCCAGTATCCGCCAGAAAATGACTATGAATTATGTGAGGACGGATTTTTTTTACTAGTTTAAATAATGAAGGAATTGCAGAAAATGAAAAAATCGATGGAATTTTACCAAAAGTAATCTTAGATAATTTTGGAAAGAGCCTAATATCCTTAAATCGGAAAATCTCTATTCCGTCTATTTGTTCGTATTTTTTTGTGCCCTCTTTTTGAATAGTGTGTATCACAACGCTGTGACCCATCCTAACGATTCTTTTGGCGAGTTCGTAAGCTATTATTTCACTGCCACCCCTATGAGGCAAAAATGAGGGCATTGTCATTAAAATTCTCATTTTAAAATCAAATCTTAGGCTTTTTCAAGCAATTAAGATGATGTCCTTAAATTCATTTTGTATCGCAAATCGCTGATCCAGCTCTTTATACTAAATTTTAAGTTTGCCTTATTTAAGAAATGTATCGCTTTTGATCGGTAATACTTTCTGAATAGTCATCATAGATGAACTTAACGAATCTGTAATACAAATTTATATAAAATATGAATTTTTGGATCTATATTGATCTCCTGGTTAGTAAACTCGCTAAAGACGAATTTTTTCTGTAACATCTTCTGAATTCAATTCGATAGGATTCTAATATCTATAATTTTTGATGCTTTTCAATCTATAATTTGAAAAGTAAGAATCGTCTTTTAAGCTGTGTTAATAGGAAAAAAAGAAAAATGCTTGTATAAAGATCGCTTAGACGAACTGAGGTTGTGTTTTGACTTTAGTCCGTCTAAAGTGTTCTGTCTGTCTTTCATACCAGCGAATTACGTCGGCAGTAACCGTAGGATGAATTTTCTTCATCGCTTCAGTGAAATATTTTGCTTCCACTTCTTGCGCGTCAATATTTTCTCGTAATGCAAGCATAGCAGCCTCCCGACATAACGCTTCAATGTCAGATCCAGCGTAGCCCTCTGCGGCATTAGCTAATTTTTCCAGATCAACGTCTTCAGTAATAGGCATTTCCTGCGTATATATCTTAAAGATTTCATGACGTTCATTTTTGTCAGGTGGTGACACAAGTATAAGGCGGTCTGTTCTTCCAGGCCTAAGTACGGCAGGATCAACAATATCAGGGCGATTAGTAGCAGCTATCACTACGACATCCTGCAGAGATTCAATGCCATCAATCTCCGTTAAGAACTGGCTAATAACTCGTTCAGTTACATGAGAGTCACCAAAACCCGTACCTCGTCTTGGCACTATTGCATCAATTTCATCAAAGAAAATAATAGTGGGGGCTGCCATCCTAGCCTTTCGGAAGACTTCTCTAATCGCTTTTTCGGATTCGCCAACCCATTTTGACAAAACCTCCGGGCCTTTGATGCTTATGAAATTTGCTTCGCTTTCTGTTGCAACAGCCCTTGCAAGTAAAGTCTTACCGCAACCCGGTGGGCCATATAGCAAAATACCTTTTGGTGCTTCTATACCTAATCTCATAAATACTTCAGGCTTTTGTAAAGGCCATTCGACAGCCTCAATTAATTCTTGCTTTGCTATATCAAGACCCCCAATATCCTCCCAATTAACGTTTGGAACCTCTATCTGGACTTCTCTAATCGCTGAGGGTTGGACTTCTTTTAATGCATTTACGAAATCGTCCATATTAACTTCAAGTGTATTTAAAACTTCAGGAGGAATGACATCTTCCTCTAAATTGATTTTTGGTAAGTATCGTCGTAGTGACTTCATTGCTGCCTCTCGGGCTAGTGCAGTAAGATCTGCGCCAACGAAACCATGAGTTGTTTCTGACATTCTACTTAGTTGAACATCTTCAGTTAAGGGCATACCACGCGTATGGATGAGTAAAATCTCTTGGCGTCCAATTTTATCTGGAACTCCAATTTCTATTTCTCTATCGAATCTTCCAGGTCTCCTTAAGGCAGGGTCAATTGCATTCACCCGATTAGTGGCGCCTACAACAATAACTTGCCCACGAGCCACTAATCCGTCCATTAAGGCTAAAAGTTGTGCAACAACTCTTCTTTCTACCTCTCCTGTTACTTCCTCACGTTTTGGTGCTATAGCGTCGATTTCATCTATAAAAACAATACTTGGTGAATTTTCTTCAGCTTCCTTGAAAAGTTGTCTTAATCTTTGTTCTGATTCTCCATAAAATTTGCTCATAATTTCAGGTCCATTTATTGGAATGAAATGAGCCTCCGATTCACTTGCCACCGCTTTTGCAATAAGGGTTTTTCCGCATCCAGGAGGACCATGTAACAAAACTCCCTTTGGTGGATCAATTCCCAATCTTTTGAATAATTCGGGATGTTTTAACGGTAGTTCAACCATTTCTCGTATTCTAATAATTTCTTCAGTGAGGCCTCCGATATCTTCATAACTTACTCTTGGAAAACCAGTTTCAGTGTCGGTAAGTGGCTTTTCACTTACATTTAAGGAGGTAGCATCTGTTACGAGGCAGATTCCTTTCGGTGTTGTCGATACAATGCTGAAAGGCATGGCTCTTCCTAAAATCGGAATGAGTACTGTATCACCCCTGCATACAGGATAACCTAGTAATTTTCTCTTAACAAAATTTTCAAATCCATAATCAATGGAGAGCGGCATTGAAGTGGGGGCAATAGTTATTGATCGAGCGGCCTTAACGTCCGCCTTCTTGATTTTCACCTTTTCGCCTAGTGTGACACCACAATTTCTACGGATTATTCCATCCATACGAATAATTCCACTTCCCTGATCCTCAGGATAGGCCGGCCATGCAATAGCCGCTGTCGTTTTTTTTCCTTGAATTTCTATAACATCACCTGTGGTGACACCAATTGATCGCATTGCTGCACCATCAATACGAACCTTTCCACGACCCACATCTCTCTGTCGTGCCTCAGCTGTTTTAACAGTAATAGTTTTATCGGCCAACGAAAGGCACCTCCTCTATAATAAGAATGTTTGATTCATAAATTCAATTTGATAAGTACATAAGAACTACTACATTTATCATAATTACCGACGTTTTTTTAAATTTCGCTATTACCAGCATTCTTACACAGTAAACTAAAGGTTAATAATGTCACTCTAAACTCATAATTTGTTCCTTCATTCATAATAAACCTTCAATGGATTGATAAGGTTCTCTTAATATACTATCGGCATGTAAATAGTTCTAATTGAAAAGTTTTGGTGCTCAAAGTTGTCACAACAAAATTCTCCGGTGATGGAATCTGTTCAGAGGAAGCGCATCTTATGTTTTGGGACTTTTGATATTCTCCATTATGGACATGTAAAATACTTCGAAGAAGCTAAGAAATTGGGTGGAGACAACGCTTACTTGATTGTCGTCGTTGCACGTGATTCTTCTGTAGAAGCAATGAAAGGAAAAAAGCCAATATTTTCTGAAGAACACAGAAGAGCCCTCGTTAGTTCAATAAAACCGGTTGATAAGGCCATTTTAGGCACAGAAGGGGCCGATAAATTGAAAATTTTTGAAGAAATACGTCCAGATATAGTTGCACTTGGATATGATCAATGGCCTTCAATGACTTGGCTGAAAGAAGAATTAAAAGAGAGAAATATTGAATGTGAAATTGTAAGATTATCAAAATTCGGTAGCGAAGAATTAAATAGTTCTTCTCTCATAATCAAAAAGATTTTGAAGTTAAGAAGAGATTAGACAAAGATTCTTAGCAATAAACCAGCAAATAATACGACTTTTTTGTGTCGATTGAATTCTAACCAAAACGAAAGTTTCTCCCACCGTAGGGAGTTAGGAGGACTCGCAGGAAGCCCCATCCAAAAGAGTGGGGTAGTTCACTCTGTAACTTTGTTGCTTTTTTTTGATAAGAATACAAAAAATGCTTAAACAGTTCAAAATGGAGGCCTTTCAGAAGGAGCTATGCTATATTTACATTTTGGGCAACTAATTCTTCTGTAGTATTTATCATCTCTGAAAAAGACTTTCACTCTTAAATTTGTACCACAAACTCCACATTTAAAACCAGCAACCTCTTGTTCCTCTATTAGAATACCATTTTCATCGCTAGAGGAATTATTGTTTTCATCTATAAATTTCACAGAAATTTCCTCAAAAATCCGTTGTCGACTGAGTCTGTTTATCAGTTAATCAGTGATGCAGATAATTTAGTGTGATATGATTAACTTTTTACGTAAAATGATAGAAGCTAACATTTCTAAATCTCTTCTTCTACAAGTTCTTTAATAAGAATTGCTCCGCGACCTATTTCTTCTAGCGAATTGGCATAAGACAATCTTAGATGATATTCGCCACCTTTTCCGAATACGGCACCTGGCGCTGTAGCGACGCCTTTGCTTTCAAGTAGTCTTAATGCAAATGTTTCTGATGGAAGTTTTAATTCAGAGAAGTCAGGAAAGACGTAGAATGCACCTGTTGGCAGATTACATCTTACGCCATCAATGCTATTTAACAATCGCGCTATTTCTTTTCTTCGCTCGTTAAATCGCTCAACCATACGTTTCACAGGCTCTTGAGAGCCTTGCAAAGCAGCAACACCAGCAACCTGCACGAAACTAGTAGGGCATGTAGTAGAGTTCTGTTGAATTCGAATCATGCTTTGAACTATCTCAGGAGATGCCACAGCATAACCCAACCGCCAGCCCGTCATAGAATATGCTTTGGAAAAACCGTTGATGATAATAGTCCTTTCACACTTTTTGTCTATGGACAAAATGGTAGCTGCTCTTTCACCAATATCATACACTAGTTTTTGATAGATTTCATCAGAGAGAATCACTAGATTGTGTTCTACTGCAAGTTGATAGATTGCGTTCAGTACATCTTTGTCCATAACGTCTCCTAACGGATTACTTGGTGAGTTAATAAGAATCATTTTGGTTTTGTTGGTAATCCCATCCCTTAATTTCTCAATAATGCTTTCGTTATAAGTATCAACTGGGATTTGAACATCAATGCCGCCTGCCATTTTTATTGTAGTAAAATATGTTGGCCACGCGGGTGTTGGAATTAAAACTTCATCTCCAGAGTTTAAAATTGCAAACATGGCAAGAAGAATTGCATGTTTTGCACCAGGCGTTACAATAACGTTTTTAGGTGTGATGGATACATCTCCTTTGCTGGTGTCTTCCGCAATTGCCATTAATAGTTCTGGGATTCCTTGGCTTGAGGTATATTTCGTAAATCCTTCTTTTAATGCATCAATTGCAGCCTCTTTGATGTGTTCGGGGGTATCAAAATCGGGCTGCCCCACGCTTAAATTTATAATCTTTCTTCCTTTCTGTTCCAATTCTTTTGACTTTGCAAGCATTTTTAATGTTCCAGATGGAGGAATATCCTTCATTCTCTCTGAAATGATCCTCATAGACTCTCACACAATAAATTATTCCTATTTGCAGGTCGTCGTTTTTATTTAAAAAAGTAGGGGCAATCTTTTCAGACTTTCCGTTAAAGAAAAAATTTTTAAAGCGTACTGAGCATGGACGAACAAAGTTAGTTTTCTGGTGAACAATTGATGAGATGATTTCTTGGGAAAGATTAGACCTTCACATATTAAGAGAATCGCCAAGAACATTTTGGAAAAATATGGCGATCTAATTGAGGACGATTTTGAAAAAAACAAAGAAGTGCTGGATCAAATACTTACTTTGCAGTCCAAAAAAATACGAAATAGGATAGCGGGTTATCTAACATCATTGGTTCGAATGAAAGAAGGCGCACAATATTTCGCACCGAAGGATGAGTTATAGTTGTTCTTTAAAAATTCAAAATTATTTTAAAAGTTATTGTATGCTTCCGTTTTGATATAAATTCGATGTCAACTAGGTGCCACGCCTTTTTAAGGTTAGAAATCTAACTATTTCTTGTCATTAATCATATAATTAGAGGAAAATAGATTAAATACTATTAGATTTTTCTAACTTTTTAATGAAGCCAATTAGGAGAATATGAATACGAAATTCATGTCAGTCTTATCTAAAAATATATATTTGTGATTTACCATTCATTATTCAAAGTTATATATTCTCGTTTCAAAGCACCGGGGAATCAATTGTGGCTTCTAAATCACAGATTAAAAATGAAAAGCACAAATACGTACTACATGATGGGTTAAAAAACACCTTATTGCATAATTTTAGGAGAGTAGAAGAAGAGTATCTGCAGGATCGATCTATCTTCGTTGCATATGATCGCCGCGATGAAATTGCTTTATGTATTATTTTAAGGGATCATATGAGGTCATTATCCGATATTTTTGAATCTATTGGCATGGTACTTTTCTATTCCGCTTTCATGGGAAATACTATTCACCTGGGGCTTCTTGATGAGACATGGAAAATAATACCCGATTCACTTAAGCGATTTCTTAATAATCATGTTAATCTTTCTATATTCAATCCTTCAACCAGAAAACTCGTAGTACTAAAACAGCGTAATAGCCTAAAAGACCTTAAGAAAGTCATTGATAAGGTATAGGCTCTTCCAGTGAACTAGGATAGATTCTCATAATAACAAATTCCCTTTTTTAATATTTCATCGACTTTACCACTTGCTTTTAGGGACTTAAGATGGGCAATTGTTTCAGTATAAGAAATAATATGATGTCCAATAGTTGATTGGTTTTCTCCAAAAACTCTTGATCTAATTTCGAACGCTGTGAGTTTAGTATCTAATGCTTCCAAAATCCATCTTTCCCGAGATTTATGATGTTTTAAAATCTCCAATATCCTCAGATGCGTATTTTCAATCGTTTGATTATGGCCTGGAAAAGATATTTCAACATCATAGTTTAATAACTCTTTCAGAGACTGCTGATAGACTTTTAGAGGATTTTCTGATTGCGCTATGTAAGTAAGGCCGATTTGGGGTGTAACTTTTGAAATAACATGGTCTCCTGTAAACATTATCCTTGCAGCTTCATCATAGATACAAACGTGATCTTTCGCGTGCCCAGGTGTCCAAATTATGCGTAATTTTCCAGGGTTTGTGGAAATATATCCCCTGTCATGCACTACCTCATCAATCAATGGTTTTGGTGTCTCTTTCATAATATCGCGATAAAGTTTCAGAAACTTGTCTACTGTTGTTATGGGCATCCCATTTGCAATAAATAACTCTTGAATCGAGTAAAGAACTTCATTGAAATCAATTGACGCAGAGGTTAACATAGCGGGATGGGCAAAAATTCTTGCATTACATTCCTGTTTTATTCGTTTAAGCAAGCCATAATGCTCATAATGAGAGTGAGTAACTATGCATGTCTCAATATCTTCTATGGAATAACCGATCGACCGAACATGGTTGTCAAGTGCAGTAAATGCATCCTCAGTAGCAGGACCACAATCGACTAAAACCAAACGTGAGTTATCATGATTTTCAATTAAGTGAACATAGACATGCCGAACAAAAAAGGGAACTGGAAGACGAACTCTATGAATATTATTCTGATTCAATTGGTTTTACTCAACCCATAATAATTTTTAAATCTCGGTGAGAAAGTCGATGATAGTTCAAAAGGTTTCTTCAATCATATATCTTTCTCAAAAAAGAGATTATAATGGAGGACATTGTTTATGGCTTTCCCTCCTGGAAAAATACCTGTGGATGTGCTACGAACCATTGTTTTCGAACACTTGGGGGTGCAAAATCCACGCCTTCTGCTTGGGTCGGCATTAGGTGAAGACGCAGCAATTATCAGAATGAATGGAAAGGTAATTGTTGTGACAACGGATCCCATAACCGGTAGCTTAGAGAGTATTGGCTGGCTTTCGGTTCACATTAATGCGAACGATGTTGCAACCTGTGGTGCCACTCCACTCTGGTACTTAACAACGATTTTATTACCTGAAAAAGCAGATATCGATCATAGAGAAGTGTTAGACCAAATTACCTCACAAATTGATGCTGCAGCAAAAGAACTAAATATAACCGTAGCTGGAGGACATACTGAAATTACGCCTGGAATTAGCAGACCAATTGTTGTCGGTATAATGGTTGGAGAAACCTCAATAGATAATTATGTAACTTCTAAAGGAGCAAAACCTGGCGATCAGATTATTGTTACAAAGAGTGTTGGGTTGGAGGGTACGTCAATATTAGCTGAGGAAATGGAAAGCGTTCTTAAGCAACATTTGGAAGAAGAAGTTGTTAAGCGGGCAAAAAACTTTATTAAAAAAATTAGTGTGGTAAAAGATTCTCAAATTGCGATGAAGGTGGGAGGTATCAATGCAATGCATGATCCAACAGAAGGGGGTATATTTTTGGGTCTCCATGAGATTGCGGACGCCTCTCAACTTGGTTTACACATTCACGAAGAGTTAATTCCGTTAACTTCAGAAACGAAAGCGATATGTGAGGTTTTTGGAATCGATCCATTTCAACTGATTAGTTCTGGATGTTTAATCATTTCAGCAAGCCCAGAAAAAGCTCCAATAATTGTAAAAAAACTGGAGATCGAAAATATAGCTGCGCGTATAATTGGAGAATTCGTCGGAGATCCACAAATACGCAAGATCCATACAAAGGAGAAAGTGTATAGAGAGATACCAAGACCGACATCTGATCATTTATGGCGTGCATTAGAACAAATATTCAAAAAGTAAATTAAGGTCCGTGTGCTCATTTTTATTGAATAAAGTGTGCTAAGGGCGACTTAAATGGGAATATGGAATAGGCAAAATAATACCGAAAAGCAAATACGACTCAGTTATTCGATTAAAAAGGCAATTGCACAGTTAGAAAAGCGAAGGGCACAACTAGAAAAACTATTTCGTCAGAAATACATAGCTGCTCAGGAAGCTAAGAATTTAGGCGACAAAGAAGAAGCTATTCGACTTCTTGAAGAGTGCCAGATGATTGACGAAGAGTCAAAAACCGTTAAGAATGAACTTATGAAGCTAAGCAGGGCGGAAAGCATGATTGAATATATAATAATCCTTCCAGAGGTTTCAGCATTCTTAGGAACAACTTCTTCTTCCGAAGAAATCGATCCAGCGAGAGTATTAGGTATTGTGAGTAATCTCGAACAACATATTAAGCAAACCCGTGAGGCTGACGAAAAACTTGGAACCCTTCCAACAGGAATTGATACTCAAGGATTGCCCTCGCCTCCTATGGAAAAAACTAAAGAATCTGAATCTCCTGAGGAACTCTCTCAAGAGATAGAATCCAACTCTATCCAGTCAGAAGATGTGTCAGATTCAAACCAGAAAAGTACAGCCGCCTCAAAAAAAGGAAAAGAAACTGAAGAATAGTTTTTCTCAAAGATAAATTATTATAGATATTATTAACAAAGAAGGGATGTTTTGTTGAGCCAATACTGTCCTAAGTGTGGTGCATCACTTCCTGATGATGCAAAATTCTGCCCTAAATGTGGTGCGAATATAGAGAAATCTTCGCCCATGGAGGAGGCATACCGAGGTTTTGAAAAGAAACTTCAATTTCAAGAACTAGAAGGTGATATGGAAAGAATTGCAGAGTTAAAAAAGGGCTTAGAAAGAATTGAAAAAAAATATGGGACTGATGTATGCACCATGCCTGCTGCAGTCCTTGAAAAATATCGACAAATGAGGGTCGAAGCAGGATTGCCTCCAACACTTCCTGGTGAAAAGTTAACCAAACCTTTACTTTTCAGGGGCAAGTATTTCGATGCCCTAAGCGAAAAAATCTTGTTAATTGGAGAGAATAAATTAAACGAGACAGGTGGCCTCCTTTCTATCACCGAATTGATGTTAGAATTGAAAAAAATGGATATCAAGGCTTCTCTTAAAGATGTAGAAAAAACAGTTAAGAAACTTGAGAAGCAAAAAGTAATTCCAGGGTTAAGAGAACTGAAAACGGGAGCTAAACTCGTGGAATTTATTGATGTCGCATTAAGTGATGACCTTCGTGAGGTTCTGAATTTTGCTGCAGAAAAAGGTTGGTTGACACTAGCAGACCTCATTCAATCAGGTTGGTCGGAAGAACGTGCTAAACGCGCTTTTAAAGAATTAACTGATGCTGATATCGCTAGATACGACTCTAGTTACGCTGGTGGTGATCTCTGGTTCTTCCCCTGTTTTAAAGGATCTATGTAGAACTTGAGGTCTTTGTTTTTCAACCAACGAACTATTTTCAAAAAAGACTTTATGTAAGTTGTTCACATAATGCTAGCTAAACTTAATTTTGGAGGTGCATCGGGTA
>JAEOSO010000042.1 GCA_016840315.1 Candidatus Borrarchaeota archaeon
GCTTATATCAGAGGGAGAACATAAATTGAGCATGCCATATAAGATAAATCTGAAAATGGTCTGTTCAGACAAAAAAACTACAAGGATAATGCATAACATCTTGTTGCCTGAAATAAAGAGTTTCTCTTCACAGAGGGCAAAAATTATTTTTAATATCGAAAATGGTCTAAGACAGATACAATTTTTTATTGAAGCTACTGATGTTACAGCATTGCGTTCAACTATTAATTCTATATTGCGGCTTATTGTTTTGATAAATACTCTTTACAAAACAATCAAATCTTGAAGAAATAGTTCCTCTTTTGCCGCTATTCAAAGGTGTAGAAAACAATATTTGCAAATGTAGATTCTCATTTTAATTCGCGTATACGTCTTGTCGATCTTAAGACAACCTTGCCTATATCCGTTAATGGAATATAAGCACCACCAGTGAATGTGTACCCACATTTCTTGCATTTCCATATGCCAACGCTTTTCCGTTTCACAGCCTTAATGTCGCATCTGGGACATTTATGTGGTTGTTTCATCTTTTCTTCAATTCTTGCCACGCGCATGCGTACAGTTGAGCCATATCTTGCCCCAAATCGTCCTGCAGTACCAACCTTCTTTGTTCGCCCCATATCACTCACCTAAGCGACTCTTAACTAGATTTTCGTTATCAACCAGCCTATAGATCTTCCAATAATTTATAAATGTAATCTCGATCAGATCCTATCAAAAAGGATATAATTCATATGGATTTCTGAAATAAGAGGTATATAATGAACTCAGTTTAAAAAAGGAGGCGAGTATTTTGAGCGAAGAATTACCACAACAACTTCAACATCAATTAATGAGGCTACAACAGATAGATCAGCAGGTAAAAGTCCTAACTTCACAAAGAACACAACTTGAACTACAATTAAGGGAGACGGAAAATGCATTAAAAGAATTAGAAAGCGTCGAAGAGAGTGTATCTGTCTATAAATCTATAGGTATGCTGTTAATCAAATCAAACAGGAACAACTTAAAAGAAGAATTAACTGATAAGAAAGAAACATTAGATATGCGAATAAAGACATTACAGAGACAAGAAGAACGATCAACAAAACAAAGAGATGAGATGAGGGAGAAATTAGCTCGACAAATTCAAGGAGAACAAGGAACTGCCGGCTAAAGATCATAGATGATAAATAGAATATAAACTACCTACATTAAGTGCTCATTTATTTTTGCTTTTTTATATAACGTGGGGGCAAAAAGTGAAGTATTTCCAAACATTTTTAGAAATACTTAATGAAATTTGTCCCAAACGTATCTGTGTATTATGCCATCAAAATGCAGATCCAGATGCCATTTGTAGTGCATTTGCTCTTTCAGAACTTTTAGGAAGGCTTATTCCTGGAGTCAAAATTCATTGTTTTTCAGATGGCCTTAGTAAGGTGTCTAAGAAAGTTGTAAAAAGGCTAAACATGGTTCTTTCGACAGAATCCGATATTAATGCTTGCGATTTATACTTTTTAGTTGATACAAACAATTTTGAGCAATTGGGAACTCTTAAAAAACTTATAAAGAAAGCACCTGCGCCCATTATTATAGTAGATCATCATGCATGGCATCCAGAGGGAAGAGAACTCTCTAGATTATATATACATGATGATTCGGTATGTTCAGCATCGGAAGTAGTCTATCTTCTCTATAATAAATGTAATATGATTCCTACGCCATTAAGTGCTTATGCCTTATTAATTGGACTCACTTATGATTCAAAACACTTCTTCTTAGGCAATCCCGACACTTTCAAAACTGCCTCAACTTTAATGCGCCTTGGTGCGAACTATGAAGCGATAATTGATCTTCTTAGAACTCCAATGGATTTTTCAGAGCGCATAGCTAGGTTAAAGGCTGCAAAGCGGCATAACATACACATTATCAATAGACGGATAATAGCTGTCTCAAAAATAAGTGCATTTGAAGCATCAGTTGCAAGATCTTTACTAGATCTGGGTGCCGATATCGCGATAGTAGGAGCAGAAAAAAAGAAAGAGAAAATTGTTAGAATCAGCGGTAGAGCAAAGAGAGAAATAACACGACAGACAGGATTACATCTAGGTAAAATATTTCAACAAATTGGACCACTCATTAATGGTAAGGGAGGAGGACATCAAAACGCAGCTGCTTGTAACGGTACAACAAATCTAGACGTGGGAATAAAGGAAATTTTGGTTTTAATTAAGCTGAAACTCTCCAAAGATATAGAAAATAATCTAAAACCGTAACGTAAAATACTTAATAACAAGCCCAGTAACCGTCTTGCCAAAAACGAGATTCATCTCCTCAGTAAACAGGGTTGCATTCTTGTTGTGTTAAATGTAAATAAAAGAGAAGCTATATTAAAGTTCTAGTATATCGTAGAACAACAATAGCTAAACCTCGTAAGAAAAGTAAGGAAACGAAAATTATGGATAATATTGTTCAAATTCGCGATTTAGAATTTAGTTATGGTACTTCTAGACAACCAGCTATTCGTGAAATCGATCTAGACATTAAAAAAGGAGAATATATTGTTATAGCAGGTCTAAGCGGCTGTGGAAAGTCGACATTTTGTCGATGTCTCAACGGTCTTATCCCGCATTTTTATAGGGCAGGTGTTATGAAAGGAAGTGTCACGGTCGATGGATTAGATACCAGAGAGCATCCCCTCTACGAAATAACACAAAAAGTAGGAATGGTATTTCAAGATCCAGAATCTCAATTGATGGCACTCACAGTAGAACGCGATATTGCATTTGGTCCTGAAAACTTAGGACTTCCAAGAGAAGAGATTAGAATTAGGGTGGAGGAGGCTCTTGAATTAGTAAAAATTGCACATTTGAGAGAAAGAGCTCCTCATGAACTTTCAGGAGGAGAACAACAACGTGTAGCAATAGCAAGTGTATTAGCACTCCAACCAAAGATATTAGTGCTAGATGAGCCTACCGCAAATTTAGACCCTGCAGGTGCAGTGGATGTACTTAATATAATCGAAAATTTACAAGTCCAGAAGAAAATTACTGTTATTATCGTTGAACATCGACTGGAACTCGCACTTCAGAGTGCAACCCGATTGCTTATTATGCATGATGGGACACTGGTGTTTGATGATAAACCTGAGAGATTAATCGAAAAAGACATTACACCGGCAGAGGTGTATGGGGTCCAAATGCCGTCGCTTATCCAGTTGTTCACACAATTAATGGACGAAGGGCATTCTTTCAGCCAAATTCCGTTTAATATACCGCTGGCGGCAGCAATAATCTTAAGTGAACTAGGATCGGCTAGGAGCACATCAGAATGAGCATAACAGTCAAAAACTTAGATTATACCTATCCTTCAGGCGTTGCAGCCCTAAACAATGTTTCCCTCAAAATAAACAAAGGAGAACACATTGCAATCATGGGCGCAAATGGTGCAGGAAAGACAACTTTGATCAAACATTTCAATGGATTACTCAAACCTACGAAAGGTCATGTTCTCGTAAATGATATTGATACAATAACAAGTTCTGTTGCTGAAATGGCGAAGATAGTAGGTTTCGTTTTTCAGAATCCTGATCATCAATTATTTTTAACGACTGTAGAAGAAGAAATAAAATTTGGTCCAACAAACTTTAATTTTCCAGAAGAACAGATTCAAAGGGACATGGAAAAAGTTGTAACCTTTTTAAATCTTAAAAATCTTCTCAAGCGTTCACCATTTTCTTTAAGTGAAGGAGAAAGAAAAAGAGTAGCACTGGCCTCAGTGCTTGTAATGAATCCTGAAATTCTCATCCTTGATGAACCAACAATGGGGCAAGATGCAATACAAAAAAGAAACATTGCAAAAATGATAGAAGAACTAAACCAACAAGGCCGAACAATTGCTTTAGTAACTCACGATATTGAATTCGTGGCAGAATACCAACCTCGCGTCGTTGCAATGACTGAAGGGCGTGTAATTGCTGATGGAATGGCGAAAGATGTATTGACAAACTTAGAAGTATTAACTAAAACAAAATTACGTCCTCCACAAATTACAGCATTAGCTTGGGAAATCGCTAATCAGAAGCAATCTTTTCCGAAGGATGTAATTACAATTTCTGAAATGAAAACAAAATTATTAGCATTGGAACGATAACCATGATGCTTTCACCTCTATCCGCATTTGAATTCAAAAGGAAAAACACCTTTATTCATCATCTTGATCCAAGAACTTTACTGTACTTTGTAATTCTTACATCTATCCTTATTTTGCAGTTTCAACAACTAATTCCAGTGGTAATCATTTTTGTGGCGATTATTCCCCTTCTATTTGTGGCAAGAATTATTCGGGAGTGGATAGTTTCCTTAAAAGGATTTATATTCCTTATACTCATCATTTTTTTCATAAACGTGTTTTTTAGCCCAGCAAATAACCCTCATCCAACCACATTTGCTTTAAGTATGATCTTCCGCCTTCTAGCTTTAGTAACCACATTTGCTTTATTTTTCCAAACAGTACATCCTGATGACTTAGGACAAGCGCTTGTCAAATTAAGGATGCCTTACGAGTTTTCATGGGCTATAACTACAGCATATCGTTATGTTCCTACATTAGCGAAGGAAGCACAACAGATTATTGATGCACAAATGTCAAGAGGTATTGAATTTCAAAAAGGTAATTTTTTGAAACGAATAAGGAATTATATTCCACTCATAGTACCTCTCTTTATATCTGCAATCAAAAGAGCATGGAAATTAGCGGAAGCGATGGATTCAAAAGCCTGGGGGGCTGCTAAAAAAAGGACTTTCTTATATGAATTGCAAATGTCCCCTATGGATTATGTCATTATTATTATAATAACGATAGTTTTCATTTCTGTGATATACGTTAGATACATTCTTGGCTTACCTGCATGGGCAGAATGGACGTTACCTCCCGAGTTAGAACTGAAAGAAATCGGAAAATGGATTTTAGGTTACATTGTTAACTTTTTGCAACTTTAAAACGCACAAAACGATAATCGTATCGTTTGGTCATACTACAGTTCCACAGTGATGTCATCCAGCAGTTTGCGTTTGCCGATGATGGCTAGCAGGATACCAATGCCACTAACAGCGCTAATTCGGGCGGAGAACGAAACCAAGGCGAGATTCAGGCCTTGTTTAATGGTTAGATGATATTGTTGTTCTGCGGATCGGTAGCCTGATTTTTCTACGGTGATAGTGACGATGTATTCACCTGCCGTTAATTCTGAGGTATCTAACAGCGCTTTGTAGTTTCCGGGTTCGATTTCTTCACAGGCAAGCGTATGATTATCGTTTAGGATGATAGTAACCTGAGCGTTTTCGACTGGCGTACCTTGATTATCGGTGATCGTCACGTAAATTTCCTGTTTGGTGTTGGTTCGGAGTGTGGTGTCATTTTCCAAATTAACCGAGACGTTAAGAGGCGTAGCATCTGTTGATGAACTACCTTCATCATTGTCATTACTACCACCATTTCCACCATCTCCTCCGTCCTCATCACCTTCATTGGGGTTATCATTTCCATTGGTTTCAAAGGACACGTTAGTTCCTAAATAGGCGTCCGCTATGGTTATACCATAACACAGCCCCGAAGTACCGCCATTGGGGGAATTGGCATCTTCTGTAAACGTGGCGTGATACCAGTAAGTTTCCTGTGCTCCGACTAACTCACTTGACATACCCAGGGGCTCGGTTTCGGTGGCGATCATCTGGGTAGACGCCGCTTGTACCAGATCGGCACGGCTTTGCAGTGCAGCATCACTCAGGTAGACTGCCAATTTTTCCAGCGAATAACTAGTTCCATAAGCGGGTCGAAGGGCGTTAAGTTCTACGGAGGTGGCGAGAGTTCCTTTAGATTTGAAAGTCTGCCCACCTAATCGTGAGGAACCCAGCAAGGGCACATTCCAGGCGTATTGCCAGGTTAACAACCATTCAGCAGTCAGGTTAGCTTTCGTCAGGTACGTGGTATTATCCGTCAGTTCGTAGCAGCGTAACAAAGTCTTGAGCATGTATTCGGCAGTTTTGGAGTCGATGATGTGTTTTTTGTAGCCGTAATTGATATTGTAGCGGCCGGTATCCCCGCCGAAAAACACGGCTTTGTCGACGAATTCCGCGATATAATAGTTCATAGCGAGCGTGGCCGCGTCCGAATACGTTGTATTCCCCGTGAGGGCAGATAATTCCATTAGTGTCAGGGTCAGTGTTACTCCGCCGCTGCCGGCGATATCATTGCAGCTGGAACTGATGCCACTGGTCCAAGTGTTGCCAAAGGTCCCGTTCGCGAACTGTTTCACCACGAAAATATTGATGGCTTGTTCCACATAGGACAACCATTCGGGGTGGCTGTCACCGAACTGTTCCGCCAGTAAATAGCACTGAAGTAGGTTATATAGCACCTCACCGCTTTTAGCGGTGTGTACGTCGCCGCCATGATCTCGTGCGTTGGCATACGAGGTATTGGTTTCTAAGTAATAATCGGGCAGTAACCAACCGTAGTCATCTAGGGTCACCGCAGAAGGCTTCCGGCTCAGGTCGACGAACTTATCGATTACCTGGGTGGCGGCTGCTATCATGGAACTATTACCAGTCTGATAGCCGTAATAAAGCAAGGCGTAGGCTAGGGCATGTTCCTGTCCTAATTGCCCTCCCATGGAGCCGTTACTGCCACCTATGAATTCCACGGGTGTGCTATCGCTGAAAAAACCCGCCAGGAAGATAAACTCGTTATCGGTTTCATTTTTATGGTAATAGGTTTGGTAGGCTAGTTCGGCTTTGAGTTTAAGGATCTCCTGCATGTTCAAAGTAGGGTTAGCCTCCGAATAATTGGCAGCAATCCAATCCCAACTCAGATGTACCGGCTCGGTAAAACCATAGTACTGAGTGGAGGTCATACCCAGATAAAGACGGTAGGTCTTGCTTATTTCAGCGTTAGCATCTACGGTCAGCGAGTTCTTGCTGAAGGTCCACTCGTACTGATCACGGCAGCCCGGGTTATCCTGATTGATCTGGTCATGTAGATGTTTAGTGTAGGCGTAGCCTTCTCGTTGGGCGCCACCGCTGGTCCAACCTCCCAGATAATTGATGAGATCGAAGCGATCTGCATCCCCGCGATAACCCAGTGAGGAATTACCGGTATACTCTACATCGTCATAGACATAAGTAGGTGTGGTGAGCAAGCCACACACAAAACTATCGTATTCCCAGATAACCGACGGTACACTCAGCCGATCCTGTTCCACGATAATATATTGGGAGTGATTGTCCAAATCCGTCATGGGAAAGTCAGGCGCGACGTCACGCCCCTCGTAATTGAGATCGTACAAATTGCCGTTATAAAAAGAGCCAGGCATCATCAAAGTATCGTATTTACGGGGGGCTACTGCCGGTGAATAAATAATCGAGAGATTAAAGGGTAGAAGTACCCCTTCTTCCACCGAGTCGTTGAGATGGTACCAGTGCCGTTCGATCTCCACGTAATCCCAGCCTTCCCGTAAGGTATAGTAATCGGTGACCTTCCACTGATGGTCATTAGCGTCTGTAATTGTGACACATTCCTGATAAAATTCTTCCCAATTGGCACCTGCCAGTTGAGGATAGGTCTGCATGATGGTATAACTGGAGGACGGCAGTTCAGGGGTGTCAGGTGCTACTGAAATCTGGAAGTCCCGCATCGCGGCAACTTCTTTCCAATCATTGTCGTCCCACACGTAGAAGCTGGGCAAATAAGTGATTTGATAACTAGGGGGATTATCCAGTCGTTCCTCAGTCATAAAACAGATACGGATGCGCCCGTTTTCAATAGTGGGATCTACATAACCATCACCGTTATAATCGGTAGATCCCTCATAGGTGACCACCGCCATTACTGGGTCACTATAGTGGGCTAAACTGAATAAAAACACACAAATGAGCACGAGGGTGCAGAATTTTTTAGGGAGCGACACGATAATCCCCGACAATGACTTGGACTGACTGTATAGATTACATTCCCTGATTTCCAGCTGCCTATATAAGCCCCTCTTAAAATACGAATCGGTCAAACTCTTTATGTAAGGAAATAGGCAAATAAAAGACTCTTTTTTCTTTATGAGGTTTGGCGGTCTTCTCGCTAACTGAACTATGAAGTAAGAAAAAGGGTTTTAAATCCAACACGACATTGTCAAAATATAATATAAGCCGGGGTAGCCAAGAGAACACATCAAAATGTGTGTTATTCTGGAAACGGTACGGCGGCAGGTTTGACATGAGTCAAATCCGTTATAGGCTCGAGATCTCTGAAGCGTAAAAGGTCTAGAAAAAGAGAGACCTGCTGACCCAGTGGAAACTAAGGACGTTTATGGAAGGTCGCATGGGTTCAAAAGAGAGTGAAGAGTTTCCTCCTCTGGAACTCCCATCCCCGGCATCACTTTTTGAGAACATCCTGCAATTTAAAAACTGATATCATTCTTTGAAAAATTTTAGTTATTTTTATTTTGATATATGGTGGGATCTTGAGAAATGGTGTTATTTCTTCAAAATGAACATGATGCGGCCGCCGGGAATTTCCAATAGGGGAAATCCACCTATTTTTTGAACCCGGGTCTTCTGAGATATACAACTCTAGTGTTTGAGGATGTATACACTTATCAGGCTTTCTTCACGACTGTGAAGTCAGTTTGGGAGGCCTGTACGATCTAAGAAAGGTTATCTTTCTTAGTTGTCCTAGGCCATTCTAGGAGATAATCCCTCTTGCTAGACCACGACCGCATTTTTAGTTTTCATTTATGGCTAATACTTGTATGCTAAGATTATGTCAAACGATGAGATGGAAAAGATTTTTAGAAACATTTCCATCTTTAAAGCACTCTG
Source organism: Candidatus Borrarchaeota archaeon (assembly GCA_016840315.1). Lineage (GTDB taxonomy): Archaea > Asgardarchaeota > Sifarchaeia > Borrarchaeales > Borrarchaeaceae > Borrarchaeum. The sequence goes on from JAEOSO010000042.1 coordinate 8,853, forward strand.
GTTACTTTATAACCTTACAATTATTTATAAATATCGTGTAAACGGTTAAAACAATATATTCGTCTAAAAATAATTTACGGGTTCAGAAGACTATAGAAAAGGTAAGAAATGTAACAATATAAGATTTAATAATAATATAAATCTAATTATTTATGTAGGATCAGAGAGATATTCTATTTTGGTGATGATTAACTTCTCCCTTTTACATTAACCAATTTTCCCATCTGTATTCGCTAAAATATGATTCGCCTAAGATATAAAAAGACCAGAGCCTATGAAACGCAGAAAATCTAACAAATCTCTAGGGAGAGTGACTTCATAGGACTAGGAGAAGTGGTAGATATGTTTGAAGAGTTTGCGATGTGGGTAGAAAAATACCGCCCAAGAAGTCTAAAAGAAATTATCAATCAAGAGAGCATAGTGCAGAGACTTGAGTCATTTGCTAAGATGACATCAATGCCGCATTGTTTATTCGTTGGCCCTCCTGGGACAAGATCTTCGAAATATTAAAGATCTCCTAAAAGGCAAAACAACAGCGGCATTATGCTTAGCCCGTGATTTATTTGGAGACAATTTTGAAGGAAATATATTAGAATTAAATGCAAGCGACACCAGAGGAATCGATGTCATCCGAACGACTGTTAAAAACTTCGCTAGAACAATGGGGTTGGGTGATGTACCTTTTAAAATTCTTGTATTAGATGAAGCCGATAATATGACTTCGGATGCGCAACAAGCACTGAGAAGAACGATGGAGAAATATACACGCACTTGCAGATTTATACTTATAGGTAATTACTCAAGTAAAATAATTGAACCAATACAATCACGATGTTCTATATTCCGATTTCCTCCATTATCTCAAGCGGATGTTAACAAGCAATTAAAGAATATTGCCAAAAAAGAAAAAGCAATTCTTAGTGAAGAAGGGATTAAAGCTATTTTAGACAGTGCAGAGGGAGACATGCGAAAAAGTATAAACATTCTGCAAGCCGCTGCCGCATATGGCGATGAAATCAATGCTGATGTTGTATATCAAGTAACAGGACGCATACATCCCGATGAAATTAGAAAAATGATACAACATGCGTTGAGTAAGAATTTTCTGGAAGCCCGAGAACAACTCCATAACTTACTCATTAAATATGGTCTATCAGGTATTGATATTCTCAAACAAATGAACAAAGAAATATTATATTTTGAAGATGATGGCTTAAAAATCAAACTTATGAATCTATTAGGAGAGGCGGAGTTCAGGTTAAGCGAAGGTGCTAATGAAGAAATCCAACTTAATGCACTTTTGGCTAATATTGCACTCTTAGGCGAAAGTTATAAAGCCACAAAGTAATAAAAAACGCATAGAACACTAAAAAACAATTTTATGCTTAATAGTTATAGTAACGTTAATATCATTCCAGAAGAGGTGCTAAATAAGTGGGGTCATATATGCCGATAGAGGGTGAGGCTGCTTTGTTAATTGAAAACAATGAACGCAGTCTCATTGTGGCAGACCTCCACATTGGAATTGAAAGTCGATTTGTTAAAAAGGGGCTACACTTCCCTTCACAAACACATCTTATTAAGAACAGGATAGAAAAACTCATTCGTGAATATACTCCCTCGACTTTAGTAATCCTTGGAGATGTGAAACATAACATTCCAAACATCAGTTTTCAAGAGTGGAAAGAAATACCACGTTTTTTTAAGAACTTGACAGAATTAATAAAAATTGAAATCGTCCCAGGAAACCACGACGGTAATTTAAAGAGGCTAATACCAAAAAATATAAACTATCACTCATCAAAAGGATATATACTTAAGAATGGGAACAAGAAGATTGGACTGTTGCATGGACATACTTGGCCAGCGCGTGATCTGTTGGACGTAAATTTATTATTTATGGGACATAACCATCCCGCGATAGGGTTGAAGGATGCCTTAGGTATTCGCCATGTTGATAAGGTCTGGATACGAACAAAATGGAAGAAGAAAAGGGTTCAAATGTACATTTTAAAAAATGAAACTTCAATGAATGGTAACATAACTGATTCAGAGCAAAATATCAATAAAAAAAAGATTGGGAATCCAGAAATTATAATATTTCCTGCTTTTCATCCTTTAATAAAAGGAACGGCTTTTAATGACCCACAATCGAAGTTTCTTGGTCCACTTTTCACCACAGAAAGTATTGAATTTGATGAGGCAACGGCATATTTGACTGATGGGACACATCTTGGACCATTAAAAAATTTATCTATACACGTCCAAGAAGACCCCTCAACTTGTTTGGGGGGATGAATTGGACACGCTACCCTTTCTGCGAGCACAGGGGTAGGTGCCCATAGGTGTGTTTAATGACGGGGACTCGCAAGTCCCGTCCTCCCAACACCAAGGGAGTAGGTTCTCTTCGCCAAGGTTATCAGTCAGTACTATACGATGATCACTGAGAGTTTCCTCTCTGTTTAAACCATCGTTTACAGAGCAAAGGACTAGAGAAGCATCCTTTGGTGCGTTCTTTAACTCTGCTGATAACTTAGATACCGTCATGTTTTACCACGACCTCTCTTAGGCTAATCAACCAATTACTCTTGTTCCTCACGAAACAAGCCCCCTCACTTGTTAGGGGGTGATTGACATGAATGATGAATTGCTTCTTATACTACTACTCTCTAATTCTGAATGTTCCCAAGACCTCATTAAATCACGTATAACCTTTACTTTTGCATCCTCTGGTATTAGTCGATAAATCTTTATACGACCAAATGCTTTTTCTTGTACTATTCCGACGTTTTTAAAGTAGTTGAGATGTTGAGTAACGGCCGCATGATTAAGTTGCGATCTTCGTACGATCTCGGAGATATTTAATTCTTCGCACTGAGTTAAGATCTTTAGAATTTTTATCTTACCCTTCGAAGATAGTACTTCCTCAATGGGGGGAAAGGGATAACTTTGAGTAAGAACATTTGGCATGTCAAGTGTCATTTTTCACACTCCTTTAAACTGTTGTGAAGTTCTTTTTCGAGCAGGGACAGGGGTGCATCTGGCAGGCCAATCATAGTGGTTTTCCCGCGTATACCCTTGCCAGAAATTTTGGTAGTGATGAGGCATAGTTGTTCAAGATCCTTAACGTATTCCCATAGTTGGGTATGTTTTCGTGGAGATTCAAGATATTCTTCACAAATGACGTTATAGGTAACTTCAACATTTCCTGTGGTGGTATAGGCCGCACGATGTTTTTTCAATTGGCGAATAATGGCCAATAAGACTAGTTGGTGATGTAATGACAATTCCTGGAAAATATCTTTTCTCAAATCAGGATGTATATCGGCTTTAGCAAGTCTTACATATTCTGGAAGAATAGAGGTAACCTTATCGCGATCGGCATATTTTCCAGCCCGCCATAAAAGCTCAAGGGCAAAACGTGCATCGCCACGTTCACTGGCAATGTCGCCAATGAGATAGATGACATCAGAGTTTATTGAAAAATCAAATAGGGATTCTTTTGCTCGCTCCTGTAAGATATCACCAAGTTGAGAGGCAGAATAAGGCGCAAGGTAGATATGGTTATTCTGAAGCGAACTAAGTGTGCCGGCATCCAATTCTTTCAGATACACTCTGTCACGGACAATAAGAATAAGGGATACTCGCTGAACACCATTTAACTGCTCATCAGTCCATCTTATGAGGTCATAGAGGAGTGATGCATCATTTCTTCGCAAAAGAAAATCAAGCTCATCGAGCGCTACCACTAAAAAGATATTCTGCGACTCTAAAAGATGATCAAGCATATGAAGTAGTTCTTCTGGTGAATAGCCTCTATGTGGTACATTCGGGTTGAAGTGATGAACCACTTCTCGCAAGATTAAGAAGCGGGATTTCTTACGCCTGCAATTGACGTGAACATAATGTAGATTCATGTTATGGGTGTGCGCATATTCTTCTAATACCTTACCAAAACATTTGGAGAGTGCTGTTTTTCCTATTCCAATGCTTCCACTGATGGTAACACGTTGACTCATTTCACCCGGATTTTTCATTACGCCTAAAAATAAGCGAATCAACTCTCGAAGTTCTGATGCCCTGTGTGGTAAAGAAGATGGTACATATGCCGCGCTTAACTTAGATTCGTCCCGAAATACCGTAGGACTTCGTAATTCTTCTTCGAAAATATCGGTCAGTAACATTTTATCTAACCTCCGCAAGAAGACTCCATCCGCTAGGGTGGAGATGAATTGCGGTATATTTCTTTGTAAAGTGGTGGGCACCTCCCCTTTTTGTTGGGAC
>JAEOSO010000002.1 GCA_016840315.1 Candidatus Borrarchaeota archaeon
ATTAATCTTTTAAGCAAGTTATTGATAAGAAAATGAGCGCAGGTGAATCGAATTTTATTATTCTAATATCATCACCTGGTGGATCTGTTTATCATGGACTAAGTACCTACAATTATCTGAAAGGAATACCTGCTACAATAACTACTCATAACTTTGGTAGTGTAGATTCTATTGGTGTTGTACTATATTGTGGTGGTTCAAGAAGGTTATCTGTTCCTCAAGCGAGGTTCTTACTTCATGGTGTAAGTTGGAAATTTGGTAAAGCTGAAAGAAGTCTAGAAGAACCACAATTGGAAGAGAAATTAAAAAAATTAAGAATCGATATTCAGAACATAGCCAAAGTAGTTGCAGAAAATACTGGTAAAAGCGTAGAACAGGTTACACAGGCAATGTTGGATAGGTCTACATTAAATCCTGAGGAGGCAAAGGAATGGGGTCTTGTGCATGAGATCAAGTCGGAGTTATTTGAGGAAGGCAGTGAGGTATTCAATATTCTTGCTGCAAAACCACCAAAGCCACAACCATAAGAACTCATTCGATCAAAGTGTTTAGTAAATACGTCGATATTCTATAAAAAAGTTGTTCTTACCTTTTTAGGATGTCTTCTTTTACATCGTGACGGTAGAGTGTTTTTTGATAGATGAAGGCTAATACTCCCTTTTCATTTCCAATTTCGTAATACCAAACGGGTACTTTCCACTTAGTCGCTAATCTTCCTAATTTATACGCGTTTGCTATCGGAGCCTCGGCTATTATCTCCAAGTCTGGTTTCAACGATTCAACATTGAGCAACTCAACATCAATATCCTTATGCTCTTCAAAAGCCCTCTTCCATTTCTGATAACGATGCCTTTTTCTAAATTGAGGAGTTCCTTTAGACAACAATACCACCATATGTTTAGATTTGTACAACATTTAGATTTGTAGCCTTAAATTCTTAACTAAATTCTATAAGAATGAGTTTTTCAGTATGTATTCCGATAAATTCTGACCTTTTTACAAGAACGAAAAGCAGAACCACAAAGAAACTTTTTTGATGTGTGATTCCAAAACCATTAAATAGTCACAAATGCACATTTGCTTTAGGATAGCATCAGCGGAAAAACGAGATACCGACAATTTGTAATGAAAAATGAATGATATTTTGAAAATTATTCTTAAGACAGATAATTTTCGAAAAAAAGCTTTCCTAAGATACGGGAGGCGCTTTCGTGTTTAAACTTAGTCCTAAAAAACAACGTGATTTGACTGAGATATTAAGAGAAGTTATAAATTATGCTGAACTTGAAGCTATTGCTGTAATCACAAAAGAGGGGTTACACCTCGCATTTTTTGCTGCAGGAAAGGTTGACTCTGATCTTTTATCTGCGATTTCTGCAGCCATTTTAAGCACTGGAGAAATGGCTGTAGATAAAATGGGTTTTGAAGACCTGTCTGAAGTTATTGTGCGTGGGAAAACAGGCTATATAATTTTAACACATGCAGGAAAGTTCGTACTTATTGGCGCAGGGAGAGATGCTACAAGTCTTGGACTCTCTGTAAGAGTATTGAGGGCCTATGCAAAACGCGTAACTGCTTTACTCTCTAAGTAGAATAATAGCGACAAAAGGAAGGTTTATGTACATTAGTTTTTACGGGAAAACCTGACCTTTTAAAGGTATCATCGGCTAAACATTAGCCAAATGTAATTAGTGTTGTTGAAATCGATTTTCTTCAGCAAGTCTTGAATATTAGGAGTGAATTGCAAATCCATAAGTACTATATTTGTCACATCCACAAGCCATAAGGTAATCCGAAAAAGAATATAATATTTGAAGATTTTCTTAAAAATGTGATTTAGAATGCATAACAATGAAGCCATATCACGGATATCCTTAGATGATATCCCAAAAATAGGTCCAAAACTAAAACAGAAACTTCTTAAGCATTTTGGATCAGAAGAAGCCGCACTTCATGCAATTATTAATGCAGATATTGCTCGCCTAACTTCAATTCCTCTACTTGGTTCCAAATTAGCGATGTCCATTGTTATGTCAACCTATGCCTTACTTGAAGGCATCAGGCTTGAAACGGTATTGGTCACGGAAGATATAAGAAAAATCTATACACAAATATTAGATCTCATTCGTCCGTACGCTAACACATCCTTTACAAGACATAAAATGGCGCTTCTATTTCCATTACCACCGTCTCATATCGATAAAATACTAGAACGCCAAAAAACCTTTCTTAGCGCCAAAGAATTAACAAATGAACTTGAAGAACATGAAATAAGTCATATCTGTTCCTTCCTCTCAAAATTAAAGCCAATTGAAATGCAGGAGTATAAAACTCGAATTACAGATCGTATCCTCTTAACTGACGATAAAGCAACCTTTGAGCGGTTACTGGAGCACGAAATAAACAAGTTTTATAATATTAGTTTTGTGGAAACGCCTCAAGAATACTTAGATTATGTTCAAACTTATGATTTTATCATTTTAATAGCCCATAAGCATGATTATGACTTTCTTGATAAAAATTCTAACGTAGAGATAGTTTCTAAAAATATTTCTGAAGATGAATTGCTTCCAGAAAAAATACTCTTCTTTTATGCTTCCAATTATGATGTTATTCTGTCTGCTTGTGATTTAATTAAACTATTTTCGAGTATATCCAATGACAAGTTACTTAGTATCGTGAATCAATTTGATCTTCAACAAACAAGCACTATCAAGGCTCTAATGAAGAATATCAAACCCAGTGGTGATATAGCAGAAGAATATGATCCAGAACTTGATAGATTAAGATATATATTGCATGAATTCGATGGATTTGTTTCTGATATTGAACTATGGATTAATAATGAAATTGTAAATAAACTCTCAAAAAGTTCTTTGACAATTGAAGGTGATGAGATTCTCAATTTAATTAAGGCATTCGGTTCAGAAACAGGAGCACCTCAGCAATTTCAACATTATTTGAAAGATAATATCAGTGACTTAATGACCGATATCATCCAAGAGGCCGAAGATAAACTTTGCGATCAACTGCAGTTTAAAGATGAAGAAGTTGAGTGGCTCGATAATCTCTTTCCACGAGAACTGATGTATCCCATCGAAATCAATCAAAAAAAGAGAAGACAAGTTATTGATAATATGCGAAAGAAATTTGCTGCACGTAAGTTTCAACTTTTGAAAAGATTAGCAGAAGATTGTAAAACGCATATCTCTTTTATTCATAAAATGATAGAGGCCCTCCTTGACTTTGATTTGTTCTTTGCAATAGGACGATTTGCGAAAGCATATCAGTTGATATCTCCTCGTATTGATGCAACGTACACTGGTGTTAGCTTCCAAAAAGGTACAAATTTATTCCTAAAAAAAGAAGAACTTGAAGGTAAAGGGAAAGTAATACCTATCAATTATGTTATTGGAGATGTGCCCTTTGCTCTAGAAGGGACAAATCAACAGCGAATTGCCATTTTAAGTGGTGCTAACTCTGGTGGAAAATCGTGTACACTTCAGTTAATTTGTCAAATCGTAATTTTAGCGCAAATGGGATTACCGGTCCCTTCTGAAAATGCTTTCTCATCCATTTTTGAAGAAATTTATTATTTTTCGAAATCTATCGGTATACTCAGTGCAGGGGCTTTTGAAACAACTCTAAAAAGATTTGCAGAGGTTATCCTTAGCCCCAAAATCAAACTTATTCTAGTTGATGAACTTGAATCAATAACGGAGCCGGGTGCTGGTGCTAAGGTTATTGGTGGTATTTTGGAAATGCTTAATAATAATGAAAGGTGTTGTGCCGTCTTTATAAGTCATCTAGCTGATGAAATATCTAAAATTGTCAAAGATCTTGTTAGAATTGACGGAATTGAAGCCAGTGGATTAGATGACAATCTTGAACTCATTGTTGATCGAACGCCAAAATTCAATCATTTAGCCAAGAGCACACCCGAATTAATTGTTGAAAAACTATTTCGATCGACAGATCTTGAAAATGAAAAAGACATTTATGAGGAATTGCTAAAAATAATTAAAAAGTAGTTAGTTATGCCTGAGGCTGCCTTGTGAGTGTTATAAAAGAAAGAGGCTACTCTCGTTATTGAGAGGGGGAAACTTGCCTTAAAAGCATGCTACATTGAGGATTTCATCCGAAGAGGGAGATCCAAATCCCGGTATCCAGATAGAGAAACAGCATGAACAACAAAAAGCCCCCGAAGATCATTTTCTTGCCGTTACGCTCGTCAATCCCAGACATGTAAATAATTAATCCGATAGCAAATACAAAGCCGCCTACCATCCAACCCAATCTGAAGATAAAAATCATTGTGTCCGTTAATGTGTCCGTTAACAATGCTGGAAGACTTTGAAGACGGTCTAACTTCGCCCAAGGATCACTCTCGCTTTGCATACTGTATCAACTCACACTCTATGTGAACTACTCCACCCTTAAAGATGGAGTTTCCTGCGAGTCCTCCCAACCCATGCGGGAAACTCTCGTTTTACGTTCGGCTGTGTGTCGCAGTTCATCCCCTTTTGAGGATGGCCCGTCCACTTGGCATTCTGTGATAGGAAACTTCAGTTCCAACATCACACCATACGGATTCATCAAATGCTATTGTACTGTTACCTTCGCGGTTATCCGCGCTGGTTAGCAACTGTACGAATCCTAGCTCACAGGGGCGCCTCTTCTGTCATCCTACCGGGAGTCTTGTATCCCTGCCTTCCTCCCGATATTCATCGTAACTCTTCGATGCAAAAAACTATATAAAGCTAGCGGCTTTCATCCCCTGCCTGTCGGAAGGGGACTTCCCGCCGATTCAGTTAAAAGTGTATATAAAAAACCAGCGTTTTCATTTTCGATATCTATTTTAACTCAAAATTCGAGAGTTATCTTAAAGATAAACTATTTAGAGATTATGAGTAATTCGTGAAAGATAGGCTTGCCTTTCCAGATAAAAGAATTACAAGTAATCCGACCACAAACGCTTTTTAGTTCATTCGAATAGAGTACAATGCAGGGACAATATATGAAATACGCGAAGAAAATAAAGATATCGGAATTTTTCATGCTTTTAGAGATTGCAAAGTTAGGTGCACTTGAAAAAACAATCAAATTGACATCTGTCAGAATAAGTGAGATTCTTAGGGTTAGCCAACAAACTTGTGCACGAAAACTTAGAAATATGGAATTATTTGGTTGGATATCGAGAGAAATCGTTCCAAAAGGGCAATTAATACGAATTACGAAGGAAGGACGTGAGATCTTACAAAAGGTATATTCAAATCTCAGTATTTTATTCGTTAATCGATTTCCTCCTATAGTACTTGAAGGAGAGGTTTTTACAGGACTAGGCGAAGGTTCATATTATATACAACAGGAAGGGTACTTAAAGCAATTTAAGGAAAAACTTGGCTTTACCCCGTATCCTGGAACATTAAATCTACGACTAAGATCCAAAGCAGATATGAATGCTAGAAAGGACCTTTTAACAGTGCCATATGTTCCGATTGAAGGATGGACAAATGGTCAAAGAACCTATGGATCAGTTAGATTATATCGTACAATGATCAATAACAAAGTTAGAGGGGCATTATTAGACGCAGAACGAAGTCATTATGGTGAAGATGTTGTTGAAATTATAGCCCCTGAGTTTTTGCGAAAAGCATTAAGATTGAAAGAAGGAGATGTTGTGCAATTGTTATTTATATAAATTTTGAGCAACATAATTCCTTATTTGAGACACTAGTTAACGTACTTGAGATTATTGGCTTTGATTCAAAATGATGTTTAAAGATGCTTTTGCGTTATCTAGTTCCTCTGAGAACGAATGATGTGGCAACTGAGTTGAAATATAGCCATATCGTTGAACATATTTGAATAAAACTGCAATTAGGGGTATGTTTATTGCCTCAGCTAGTTTATGTGAGGCTAAAATACACAATTTCCTTCGGGCGCGTGTGATGGCCACATTAATTCTGCGGCTATCTTGTAGTACTTTTGCAGCTTTAGAATTTATGCCATCATCTACCAAAGAAAGAATGACAATATTATTTTCGCGACCTTGATAAGAGTCTATGGTACTTGATTTACTAACTGACCAAAGATTGTAGACATTATTTATCTTTTTAGAAAACACTTGTTTGATTAATCGACCAATAAGTGCGGATTGGAGACGAAAAGGTGTCACTACTGCAATATCTTTTTCAGGAGAGTAGCCTGCCTGGTGATATTCTTTCATTATTCTGATCGCCAGCGCGGCCTCGAATAAATTACAGGCGGAATATCGTCCACCAAACATTCTCCATTCGATACCTGGTACATTAAAATTAAAAGTATCGATCCATATGAGGGGATACCGTCCAGATAAACTCTGACTTAAACTATCTCCTTTGGTAGGATGATAATCGATGTGGATGTTTTCAACGCCGTAAGCCGTTTTTAACCGATCATTATAGATAAAATGGCTGGGAAACATGGCGATGTATTTATTTGACCGGTACTGGGTGTCCAGAAATACACTTTGATCGGGATATTTGGTAATTAACGCCTCAAAAAGTGATTTTGTTAGCCGTTGTTTTATAGGGACATTAAAAATCGGAGGTAGTTGAAGGTGGTCGCCTACCAGAATTATTTTCTTACCAAACACCATACCTATAAGCGTTAGCGGGATGCTAGCCATACTAGCCTCGTCTATAATGACATAATCAAAGGGTGGATGGTTCCAGTCAAAATTGCGGTGAAGGGTGTACAATCCGGCTTTCGTTAACGTCGCCCCGACGATTTTCCATTGTTTGAAATCTTTGGCAGTTCGAATATTCCCTAAAAGTGGTCTAATTGTTGGTAACAGTTTGGCGTTCATGCCTAATCGAAGAACATAATGACTCGGATCCTTATTTTTCGTTCCCTTAAGAACCTCTATGATTTTTTCCAGCGCATTATCTACAGCAACGTTGGTATGAGAGGTTATAAGAACATTTTGTTTTCTGTAAAGCAATTGCATAACCAGTTCTGCAATGGTAGTGGTTTTACCAGTGCCAGGAGGTCCATGAATCAAAAAAAAGTAATTATCATCCGTTAGATTGAGGCAATTAGCGACTGCATCTTGTTGCGACTCGTTAAGCAGTTCGGTGGAATGTTTTAGAGGTGCAGGGAAAATAGGGTTAAACAATGTTTGTCCTTCAAGGAGTGTTCTAAGTTTTCTTAAGTGCGTGTTTTTTCCCTGTTGGATTCTTTCCAAAATGTTTTCCTGAATTCTCAACAGTATTTGGTCATCAGCCTTTCGTAAACTAATTATGTCACAACAAAGCAGTTCTTCTGGCGAAAAATTCCCTGAAAAAGAAACATAGTAATTCTTGGCATCGTGATCAATAACGACACCATATAAGTCTCTCCTGGGATAGGAAAGAGGGCCTCCTTTGTTGTTGACTGAAGACAGGTCGTTTTTCCCATTACCCCAAGAGGCTATTATGGCATCTCCTGGTTTAACTCTAAAATCGCCTGTGGTATGTAGTTTTTCGACTCTTACATCTGCTAAAAAACGATAACTTTTCGATATGTTAAAATTAGGTCTCCCAATAAGTCTAGGCGTAGTTCTTATTTGGGTGCGTCCTTTTTTCTTTGCCCTCGTTAAATAATCCCATAAGTGCTCATATGTAGAATCTTTGATATCTATTTCTTCAAGATTCATTTGATAATCGCCCTTTGAAACCCTTGTAGATGAGCCTAAAATTCTCTTTCCTACAAAGAAATTCACTTTTATTCGCTATTTTTCCGATTCCTACAGTTATTTCACTTTGCAGATATAAAGAAGATATATAAACTCCACTTATCATTCTAGACGTTTATCACAAAGAAAACAGCCTTTGTGTCTATATTATCAAATATTAGGCTGTAAGGTGTACCAATTAAATAAATCGATGTGAAAAGGAATGGCTCAAGAGTTTTTAGAAGTTCGTACCCAAATGTGTTATATTTGAAATAAAAAAGGCAGGAATTAGGAACAATTTTAGTTAACTTATTAAAACTTCGTTACTGTCATTGTTTTAAAGATTCTATGCAATGTGCACGTATTATTGGACATACTGCTGGTATTCCGTTATAATAGAAAAGGACAAGGTAATGGGACTCACAATGGGAAAGTTCGATCTACGAAAATTAAAAGCAGAGATTGAAAGGGATTATGAAAAGGCGTGGCTCATGTCTAAAAGCCTTTTGAAAGAAAATGGACGGCTTTTACATTTAAAACCACAGGGAAAACCTCATCCAATTTTTGTATTTATTGAAAGAGCGCGGCTTGCATTATTGAGACTAGGCTTTGAAGAAACTGTTTTACCTATGATTGTTGATGAAGGAACCATATTTCGAGAATATGGGCCTGAGGCAAGCCTGATTCTTGACCGTGTATTCTATTTAGCAGGATTACCACGCCCAGATATAGGAATTTCCAAAGAAAAAATTCAAAGAATTCAGGAAATTATCCCAGGATTTGATAAGGTCTCTGGATTAAAAAAAATCTTTAGAGACTATAAGTCTAGTAATATTGAAGCTGACAATATGCTTGAAGTTATTGTCTCTAAACTAGGAGTGAAAGAAGCAGATGCTAGTAAGATTATTGATTCTGTTTTCCCAGAATTGAAAAAACTTGAACCAATCCCTACAAAATTAACATTAAGAAGTCATACGACTGCGTTATGGTTTCCTGCGCTAGCTAAAATTCAATATCTACAATCTCTCCCAATTCAACTTTTTAGTATTGGTCCGAAGTTCCGAAGAGAACAGAAATTGGATAGAACTCATCTTTACTCAAGTTATACAATCTCTTTTGTAATCATGGCTGAAATGACATTAGAAGATGGTAAGATTGTTGTTGAGGATTTTTTAAGAGAGCTTGGATATGAGACGGCGATTTTTACACGAAAACGAGTTACCTCAAAATATTACGCACCTCAAACAGAATCAGAAATATTTATTGAACACTCAAAGACAGGGGAACTCATTGAAATCGGGGATCTGGGCTTTTATTCCCCGATAGCCCTTGCTAACTTCGGAATCGAATACCCGGTGTTTAATGCGGGCTTTGGAGTGGAACGATTTGTTATGATCGAAACTGGCGAAACTGACATCAGACGCCTTGTATATCCCTATTTCTACACTACTGACGATTTAAAAGATGAAGAAACCTTAAAGGGGATCAGATTAACTGAAACTCCAGAAACAGATCTTGGAAAAGAAATAATGGCTGCAATCATAACTACTGCCGAAGAACATAAAGATGATAGTTCTCCATCAAAGATATTAGCATGGGAAAAGCAACAAGGTTCTAAGCTTATACAAATCTATGTTTGGGAGCCTGATCCCGGTGTCAAACTATTGGGTCCTGCAGCTTTAAATGAGGTTTGGGTATCTGAAGGGAATATAATCGGTGTTATTCCTACCGAAAGGTTAAGGAAGGATGGTCTTCCAACAGGTATTCGATATTTGGACGCTGTAGCCGCAAAAACTGCTAAAGAAATAGAAGAACTGTTACAAAGGGGCAAGAGCGAGTATATTTTGCGAGTAAAAATGGTAAAAAATGCATCAGATATTAATCTAACAATAGAAGAACCAACAAGGAGAGCCATCTCATCAAAAGGGAAAAAAATTGATATTAGAGGTCCTACCTTTATCGGAATTCTTATGGAAGGGCATCAACCCTAAGAGATCAACTTACAGAAAAGGAGTGATGGCACTTTGGGAACTCCTAGTTAGAAGATCCCTATTTGTGTTAATGATCTTACTGAATTGGTGCTTAATTTTGACTGATAGAAACCTACGAACTTTTTCTCAAAATCTTTCAAATAGATTCCCAGCTAAAGTGGATATTTGTTCAATCGATCTCAATTCGCTTAGAAAAGAACAAAGTCTTCTTGCAAAAATGATTATTCTCGAAGACAAATTTGACGCCCCCGAAATTCTAGCAGGAGTAGATCTTTCATATAAAGAATCTAACTGTATTGTTGCTTACGTCGCGCTTAATTTTAAAACATTAGAAGTTTTAGAGTGCAGCGCTATAAAACACAAAGTTGTTTTTCCGTACATCCCTACTTTTCTTGCATATAGAGAAGGACCTCCCATCTTGGCGCTTCTGGAAAATCTGGAAAAAATAGATGCATTTCCCGATATTCTAATGATAAATGGTCATGGGATTGCTCATCCGCGCTTTTGTGGATGTGCATCTCATATAGGTATTCTTGCAAATATACCGACTATTGGTATTGCGAGTAAATTTTTGTATGGGATGTCTTCCGAAATACCCCTTAATGAGGGGTCATATTGTCATGTAAACTATAGAGGTCAACGGGTGGGGGTGACTTTTCTTTCAAAAAAGGGCTGCAAGCCTATAATTATTTCACCAGGACATTTAATAACGCTTGAGAGTTGTCTAAAAATAGCACAGCAGTCATTAGGGGGTTATAAATTCCCAGAACCAATTAGGTTAGCTCATAAGTTTGCACAAGAAGGAAAAAAAAGCGTATGTAATATTACTGGTTCTTTCAACGCTCATAACGGTGGGTTTTCTCGCTGATTTCGTAGGAACGAAAAGATTAAAAAAGAATGTCATTATTCCCCAGATAGAATGCGTCCAGTACATTATGGTGTTATAAGATGATCATACCCGTTCGTTGTTTCACTTGTGGAAAAGTAATTGGAGATAAGTGGCTATTCTTCTCTCAGAAAATAAAACAAGGTGATTCTCCAAAAGACGTATTAGATGAATTAGGCGTAACGAGATATTGCTGTCGAAGAATACTTTTAAGTCACGTTGACCTAATAGATGACATCCTACAACTAATGCGATAAATTCTGAATGATGTAAGTAGGCAATATAATAGGAAAAAGTGCACTGTAAAAATAATGCAGATTTATATGGAGCCCTAGTGGCACTAATTCTGAGCAGAATACCCTCTCTCTATTCTAGATAAATGTTCAGTTCTTAAGTGTTGGAATGTATTTGAACGTAAATATGAAATCATAGGATAGTAAAAAGGAGGAGAAGAAATGGTAGATAAAAATCAGGTACCACCCGTTAAACTTATGTCTGATAAAGGTACCCGAATTGACGGTCGTAAATTTAATGAATTAAGACCAATTCATATGGAGATTGGGGTGCTTAAAACGGCTGATGGATCAGCCTATGTAGAGCAAGGAAGAAATAAAATCTATGCGGCAGTATATGGCCCAAGAGAGTTACATCCGCGTCATTTAGCACTTCCCGATAAGGCTCGTGTAAGATGCATCTATCGAATGGCAACTTTCTCAGTAGAAGGCATCCAATTTCTTGAAATTGCCTGCTGAAATGAAAGAAAAAGCCCTGCTCCAAGTAGAAGGGAACATGAATTATCAATGGTCATTCGAGAATCATTAGAGCCTGCCATTTTTTCCATCATGTTTCCTCGAACCGCTATTGATATTTATATCGAAATTGTGCAGGCGGATGGTGGAACTCGATGTGTTGGCATCATTGCTGCATCTTTAGCTCTTGCAGATGCAGGAGTACCATTAAAAGATTTAGTAGCAGGATGTGCGGCTGGAAAAATTGACGGTACGCTTGTTTTAGATCTCAATGACACTGAAGATAAATGTGGTGAGGCGGATCTTCCTCTTGCATTTATGCCTCGAACAAAAGAAATTACGTTGCTTCAAATGGATGGCTCACTTTCGCCAGAAGAATTCAAAGATGCCACAAATTTGGCTATAACTGGCTGTGAAGAAATTTACGAAATGCAAAGAGAGACATTGAAGAAAAAATACGCAGAAAATCGTGATGAGATAAATTCTGAAAAAACTACAACCAAAGAAGGTGACTGAAATGGTTAAATCTGCGAAAATACTTTCTGAAATAGAACAAAACTACATTGAAAAACTAGTAAATAAAGGTACGCGTATTGACGAGCGTTCGCTAGACAGTTATAGGGATATTACAATAAAGACAAATGTTATTGAAAAAGCGAATGGTTCAGCCGATTGTACTTTAGGTAATACCAGAGTGGTTGTAGGAGTTAAACTTGAATTGGGCACACCCTTTCCTGATATGCCCGATGAGGGCGTAGTTACCGTAAATGCTGAACTTGCACCAATTGCTTCACCTTTCTTTGAAAGTGGACCTCCCACAGAAGTAGGCATTGAATTAGCGCGAGTCGTCGACCGAGGTGTGAGACAATCAAAAGCTGTTGATACAAAAAAACTATGTATTCTCAAAGGCGAGAAAGTATGGATTGCTTTTGTCGATATTTATGCTTTAGATCATGATGGAAATCTTATTGATGCATCTGCTTTGGCTGCTATAGCGGCTCTTTTAACAGCAAAAATGCCGAAGGTAGAGATCACAAAGGATAAAGAAATTCGTCTTCTTGAAGAAACAACGCCTCTTCCCGTAGTTGATCGTCCTATCGCAGTCACCCTAGCAAAATTAAATGGCGCTATTATAGTAGATCCTTGTCTTAAAGAAGAATTTGCAATGAGAGGGCGAATAACATTCACATTCACTGAAGAAGGAAATCTTTGTGCTTTACAAAAAGGAGGAAATGGAACCTTCTTGCAATCTGAAATATCAGATGCCTTTGATAAAGCTAGAAATATTGCATCTCAGTTACGACAATTTTTACCCAAATAACTTCGTTTATACAATCATTTTCGCCCTTTTTGGGGCCTCTTTAGCGCATCGTATATCTGATATTACCGATAGGATTTCTGGAATCGCCGTCTAGCACCCCTTCCACCAAATTTTTTAGGTTCTTTTCTGCGAGCATCTGATACAAGAAGTGTTCGATCGTACTCTAGGAACTTTCGTTTTATTTCAGATTTATCGGTCCACTCTAATATGGCTTTTGCTAAGGCAGTTCTAACGGCTTCCGTCTGTCCCATAATCCCTCCTCCTCTAACATCTACGTTTATATCTATTTTATTGATAATTTCTGGTCCAACAAGAAGTACAGGTTCCATGACTTTCCATCTACATAACTCTGGTTCGAATATTTCTAAAGGAATCTTATTTATTCGTATTTTACCGTTACCTGGTCTGATTATAGCCCGTGCAATCGCAGTTTTCTTTTTTCCTGTTGTCAATATCACTTTGGTCATGTTAATCCCTCTTTAAAGGCGACCATCCAATCTCTTTACATATTTCGGAGAGATAGACTTTTTTTCGCGTTGTCTTACATTCAATCTTAGGGAAAGGTTCTTGTTGGGCCTCTTTAAGGTGGTTTGGTGTGCCTATATATACTTTTAATCGTTTATATGCAGTTCTTCCACGAGGTGTATCCCAAGGTATCATTCCACGTATTATACGACGAAGTAATCTATCCGGCATACGTGGATGAAATGGTCCTTTCCACGGAGCTGTTGCAGTCCTTATTTGTAACCTTCTTTTAAATTTATTTAGTATACTCTTCCGATCACCAGTGATGATACTTTTTTCTGCATTAATAATGCTAATATTGTCACCAAGGAGTAGTCTTTTCGCTACTAAACTTGATAAACGCCCCAGTATTTTATTTTCCGCGTTTATGACCAATTCATTCATTTTAAACCACCGAAAGGAGATTCCGCACATTATGAGGTAGTTAACTATATTCGTCTTGATTATGTTATAACCTTTAAATCCGATCCTTTTGGATTTTGTTTTATCAATTCTTTCAGAGTAAGACATTTACCACCAATAGAGAGTATTTTTTCTCTTGCATGCCGAGAAAAATTTAAAGCAGCAATAGTAACATGATGTAAGAGTTTACCAGTGGATAATACTTTTCCTGGAACGATTATTACATCGTCCTTTTTCGTAAGTCGACTAATTTTACTAAGATTGACCTGAACGCTCCTTCTTCGAGATCTTTGTAAATGATTGTCGATATCCTTCCATATTTTTGCATGCCATTTATGTGCACTTCTACGAAGGTATCTTCTAATAGATTGTACATTAGGATTAGTTGGACCTGTAGATTTCACCTTTTTCACCTTCTTGAATTAATTTTATTTCTTCTTTGAATGTTTCTGCTTTTTCTTGGAGTATTTCCACTGCCTTCTTAACAATTTTTTCGGGAGGTAACGCTCCAGTTGATTCTAAAGCAAATGCAAAAATTCTGTTGTCCCATCGTACTTCTATTGCATTAAAATCACATGTATCCTCGCATAGTTTGCATAAAATACAATCTAGCATGTTTTGAATTAACAGTCTGTTATCTTCAATTTTAAGTATGTTTTTTGGACAACTTTCTACGCAATCACCACATACCGTACATTCCTGTGTGTTCAGATCGATAATTGGGATGTATTTATAGGAGCAAGTCGAAACGGGTTGCCATTTTGCATGTGTTTTTCCCTTTCCTAATTGAGCAATTGCTTCTAATTCTATGCGTTGACTTTTTGCAAGTTTAACAAGAGGTATTAAATCATTTACTGGGATAACTTCAGGATCTTGTGAAACTAGATCCCCTGAATAAATGATTACAGTATCATCTTGCGTATCTATTTCTTTAGCCTCTTTAACTAAAGTCAGGGTTACAGAGCACCTAGGACAATTAGTTCCTCCGCATCCGCAATCCTGTGGTAATACAAAGGATTCGAGATCAGTTTTAAGCGGTATTAATCCAAGTCTATGAGAAAGTATTTCGTCATATAACGCGGAGGTGTTTTCTATAATGATAACATCTTCTATAGCGAGAGTTGGAACCTCCGCTATTATAATCCTTCTGAGAGCATTTGCAAAAGAGGCATCCACATCTTCCAGTATAAATCGTAATATATCTGGTGTCTGTTCAAGTATTTGGACATTCATAACAATATCTCACCGAAGTAAACCCTTGAAGGAAGGGTTGCTAATAAATGTATGCGCCTTTTATTGGCTTATTAATGTTGAGATATACAGCTTTTGAATTCTTTTTCTTTAAGAAAGGAGATTTTTTGATTCGCCTATTCGCATCTTGGTAGCAAGCAAAAAAGATTTATAACTTTTTCTTTTCTGACTAAGCCTGCAATATAGGTAATAGGCACTTACTTAAACGAAAGTTCTCTAAGGTTTTTTCCTTTCATTTCGTTCTTAATTGGCATAGTGTCTTCTTAAAACTTTAACCGAGTGATTTGTTTTTTAATTTCGTTTTCGTTAGAGCAGAAGTTGTGAATGTAGATCTCGACATATTTGTAGTCCAGGAAAGATGTGAAAGCTGGCACACAAAAACGCGGACTTTAAATAAACCACTATCAAAAGTCAGTGGTGAACAGGTAATGGGAGTTACACAGCTATCTACTACCAAGGTTACTAGTGTACAAGAAAAAGTGAAGAAATTTTTATTAATGGGTCCCGCAGGGGCTGGAAAAAGTACTTTCGGGGTCTGTCTTGAATGTAAAGTTGAAGAGATTGCAATTAATTCTACTGGCATGTATATTCCTACTCCAGGAGTTGCTTTTTACAAAGTACCGTTGAAAAATGGCAAATGTTATGTTAACTGGGAATTGGGAGGACAACAGCGGTATCAGCCGCTATGGAAACTATGGTGGAAAGGTGCAAGTGGCGCTTTTTTAATCATTGATGCCTCTAATAAGGAAAGTTTATCGGTTGCCAAAAACATACACCAGTTAATTGTAGTGGAATTACGTTTACCTTATGTGGTGTGTGCCAATAAACAGGATCTTCCCAATTCTTTGTCTCCTGAAGTGATTGCTAATCAGTTAGAAATTAACGATCATACATTAATATTTCCTACCTCAGCGTTAGCCGGTGACAATGTAAAAGAAGCTTTTCTGGAGTTAGTTCAAAGAACGGAAAGAGGGTGTGAGTTGTGATCGGTGAAACCCTGTTTTTCAATCCCTATGCTCTTCAGGAGTGCGGCATTAAAGCTATATTGCTCGTTAAGTTCGATGTCATGGTGGGACCTTACATTGCCTTTGAGGGCATATGTTCCGAAAGCAAGGTAGTTGAAACCTTGAAAGATCCAATCACCTTGGCACAGTTCCATATGGGGCTGGCAGAGACCGACGTCGATGTCATAGAAAAACAGGGTGAACGCATGATGATTGCCCGCCGCAGCCGAATTGTAGAAGGCGTCGATGCCAAAGACATCCTGATCTTAATTATTGACGAGAACATATCATCAAGCGAAGCCACCAAACTAGCTGACGAACTGTTGGGACGCACTGGTGGCGATCAAAACTATTTACGGAATGAATTGCGCACATTATGTGAACAGTCCCAGGAACTTAAGGACCGCTTGCAATTACCGAAGCAACAGCCCCTGTTTGTGAAAAAGTCTGACCTGATGAAGCAGGCGGGTACTAAAATCCCGATTATGACCCCGGAACACAAAGACAAGGTCTTGAAGGGCGAAATCGCCTCGAAACTGGTGAACGACTATCCGATGGACCTGATAACCAACTTGGTGCAAGGGGTCAATGGCAAAATCACCATCCTTAGTTTATGGAAATTATACGCCCCCTTCGATATCGATCTATTGGAGGTATACGCGTTTTTTACCACCCTGAACGAATTGGAGGTTTGTCGATTTGAGGAAGCCTTTACTTTCCACAACCGACGATTACCCTGAACGAATTGGAGGTTTGTCGATTTGAGAAAACCCTTTCTTTCTTCACTCGAAGATTATGAAACCATTAAGCGAACACCCGAGGATACACCCACGAACTATGAAATGAAGTTTTGTGGTGATAGTTTCGAATTAATTAAATTATATGAGCAGTTAAGAGACACTATTATCAAAGGAGGAGCACACTTAATCCAGGATATCCTGTCTGAGTTGCTAGAAATTAATATCAACCCCTTGAAAATTATTGATATTGTCACCGATGCCATGAACACCACCGGCCAACTATTTTCCGCACGAGAGATCTTCATCGCCGACGTGTGGTTGGCTGCCCGCTGTGTGGAAATCATCAAAAAAACCATCGAACCCCTGATAAAATCCCAAGGGCTCGATAAGGACAAGGAGAAAATCATCCTGGGAACGGTGGCTGGCGATGTCCATAGTATCGGTCCTAAGATCGTAGAATTGTTTCTGGAAGGCGCCGGCTATGAAGTCATTAACCTGGGTGTCGACGTCTCAACCGAACGCTTTATCGAAGCCGTTGAACAGTATAAACCCGCCTTTGTGGGACTTAGCGCCTGGCTGGATACCACGGCCAACATCTCCCTAAAGCAGACCATACTAGCGCTCTCCCCGCTGCGAGATCAATATCAGTTTAAAATCATCGTGGGCGGCCCCTCCGTCACCCGAAAATTCGCCAAAGAAATCGGCGCCGATGGTTACGGCAATAATGCCGAAGAAGCCGTCCAGACCGTTACTCAACTCAAAGCAGGACGGCATACGTGAGAGATGACTGAAGAATAACCAACTTACTAACTACTTAATGAAAGAGGTTAAGGTGTACATCATGGGTCTTTTAAAACTCTTAAAATTAGTCATTAAAGCATCCGTCAAGAATAAATTACGGGGTTTAGGCGTTACGCTGAGCCCATTGGAACGCACCCTGCTGTTTAATTTAAACAAGGTACCGGATCGAGTCGCCACCATTTTGGTGGCCGCCAATACCCATCCTAAGTTTGTGGATCCGTCAGTCAGCTGGATCGACTTACTGGATGACGTTGATAAGAACGTGGAACTCACCAGGAAATTGTATGAACGCTTCCCGGTAGACTGTATTACCATGCTCTACTGGGGGGGGCCACTACTAAGTTCCGGCCTGCATGAGATGGGAGTACCCTTCCAATTCACGGAATGGAACTATCCCACTAACACCGACAACATCATCAAGGTGGCCGATGACTTGGATAGCATCCATCCGCCAGAAATCGAAGGCTACTTTGAAACCGCACTCCAAGTGCTCGTCAAAGTCCAAGAAGAACTGCCGGATATCCTGACCGGTCCATTCATTAGCTCCACCTTTACGTTGGGCTGCTTCTTGCGATCCACTGAATTGCTACTGGAAGATCTGAGATACTATCAACGATTTATCAACGCCGAAACTGAAAGCGAACGCCGCAAAATCGAAGACTACTGCCACACGCTGGGCACCTATCCAACGTTTTTCTTAGACGAAATGAAGACCTTCGGCGAACTCGTGCTGAAGATCGTCCAACGTTATAGAGAATACGGAATTGACCCCACTGGCACCGTTTTCTGGGAACTCTACGCCAGTCCACCCAGCTTGGACGTCGATGAATTCCTGGAATACGTCTACCCCCACATCTACGACATGTATAAAACCGTGCAGCGCTACCACCCGCTGGGAATCACCTATTACCCTGATACGCTGGAGCGCTGGAAACTGCTGTTCGACCACGCCGTCAGCGACAAACAGTACCTGCCCACCATTTCGCTGCCCGCCGCGGTGACTTTCCCCATCGATGAACAAGGCGATCTAGACTGCAACCACCATGAAATGATCAGGCTGTGCAAAGAATATAACCGGCCCTACGCCGTCGCCATCCTGCCCTACTTCTTGCGAGACGCCACCAAAGAAGAAATCTATCAAAAAATCAAAGAAATCATGGAATTCAGCGTCCAAGCACAACTCCCGGTCATGATCAGCCCGGCTGCCCTCACCAACGACACCGATCCGGAAAAAGTCGATAGTTTCTTCCAGGCCGTACTCGACCACGGCAACTACAGCCAACAACCCTACCGTAAACTCACCAAACAGCAACTCAAACAGTGCCCCGTCTGCCACAAGCCCACCCAGCTGTCCTTCGAGGAACGAAGAGTATTCTGCCCCTCCTGCCACTATTCCGCACAATTCGCCGGCGATGAACACATGGACTACGCCGTCATCATCAAAGCAAACAGCTAAATTTCAGTATTTCGCAGAGATCATACAAATATCATCTCTTATCAATATATAATGAAATCAGCATAGAATCAACATTCATATAAGGAAAAAAATCACTATTGCAACTCTTTTTTAGCCATTTTACAGTTATTGATCAGCACAAGATTTTTCAGTAAAAAAGTTCTTTACAGAGAGTCATATAAAAAGGGAATTCTTACCTTGGTGGTCTCTCTGGAGGCATATTTGAATCTCGCTAGTCATGCATTAGTTGAAATTGAAAAGGGTCTATCGGCAAGATTATCCCTTAAAACAATATCATTTCGTCATAATATCGCGGATTGGAAACTACGAAGCAAAGTCCACGCTCTAATCTTAGAGACGGTTCGTCGCCTTAATTACATTGATTGGAGTATAAATATCTCTTTAAAAGGCTCTTCTATTTCTCAACTTCATCCATACATTCGATCCATATTGCGACTAGCCGTATATCATTTAAAGTTTTTGTACACCCGTTCTTCACATTTGTTTGATGTTTGTGCAGGAATTATCGCTAAAAAATTTGAGAAAAAATATGCCAGTTTCGTGATAGCACTTCTCCGTGAAGTGGAACGAGAAAACTTAGAAATACACTTCAATCGTTTATCGGAGTTAGAAAAAACTGGGCTTCAATTATTTCATCCAACCTGGTTTGTTAGATATCTTTTTCGACATTTAGGGCGCTTTGAAGCAATAAGATTAATGAAAACGAACATCTCACCTCCACCTCAATACATACGTGTAAATACCTTAAAGATCGATCCAGATACCCTCCAGAGAAGACTGTCAAAAGAAAAAATCATTGCTTATCAAGATCCTGATTTATTCGATGTACTCCAAGTTCAAAAGGCAGCCAAGCCTTTGATTCACAGTTCTTACTACAAAAAGGGCTACTTTTACATTCAAAATAAAGCTTCTGCACTCGTTACTCATGTCCTCAACCCGCAAGAAGATGATTTCGTTCTTGATTTATGCGCGGCACCCGGAGGAAAAGCTTCCCATATGGGACAATTTATGAAAAATAGAGGTTCGATCATTGCACTCGATAGTTCTCGCAAACGAATGCGTGAACTTATAGAAACATCTCGAAGACAGTCAATCAAGATTATTCAGCCACTGCTTATTGACTCGCGTTCAGTTTCATTCGTACCTAAAAAGCAGTTTGATAAAGTTTTACTAGATGCACCCTGTAGCAGCACAGGGGCATTTCAGTCACGTCCCAGTAGAAAATGGACCGTTAATAAGCGACTTATTAAATGGCTGAGTCAAATTCAGTGGATACTGTTAGAACACGCAGCAGGGCAAGTAAGACCTAAGGGAATATTGTTATACGTTACTTGCTCACTTACTGTTGAAGAAAATGAAATGATAATAGAACGCTTCCTTAAACTGAATCCAGATTTTCGTCTTGCGAGAACAACTCCCTTTATTGGAGTTCATGGATCTAGAGGCTTAAGTCAATGTCAAAGATTATATCCTCATATTAATGACACAGACGGGTTTTTTATAGCCAAATTGGTTCGGCGTGCTTAGTTCGTGTTATTTCGTAAGTTGGCTCATGCTAGAATGCAAAAGGGGCTATTGTGACCAAAATTGGTATTTTCTAAGTGCTCTATTAGCCTTTTCAGCGTCACTTCCAAATTGTGCTAAGAAAGGATTTATACCGCCTCGGCAGATCTGGTCTTTGAATTACTAATATAACGCCATTTACGAAACAGCCCAGAAAAATAACGAAAATCAAGGAAACTATGCTCGTAATAAATCCTAATTCCTTTAAAAAAATTACGAGAATTATTGAAATGATAGCAGACACAATATATGCACGATAAATGTATATCAACTTGAGTTTTAGGAGATTTTTCACGTAATATGAGAGATAAATTGCAGCTATACTCATTGTTATCGTCCATAAGCAACTTAATCCGATTACTCCATAATACTGAATAACTGGTACACCTAGCAAAATAAGTATTCCAAGTTGAATGATATTTAGCTTTATTAAATGCTCTGGATGGCCCATTGCATGTAACAAATCTCTGCATGAAACGAATATCGCTCGAAAAAGCCCAAAACACAATAGTATTTGCAAGATTCTAACCATAGGTAGCCACTTTGCCGTATAAAAATAAAGTGTGATTTCCCATGCCAGGACGACACTTATCACGACAAAAGGGAGTATAAACATTATAATGAGTTGTAAGAAATTTTCATAAATTCTGCGTAAGTTTTTCTCGTCTTCTTTTGCCTGTGATAATGCAGGTAAGGATACTTTTCCTATGACTTCTGCTATGCCTTCCACAGGAATACTTGCTATCATAAAAGCAATTGAATAGTATCCTAGGGCTTCTGAGCCAAGAAGCCTTCCAATAATTCCCTTGTCTACGCTAATCAACAGAAAAATGAGATATCCGACCGAAGCAAACCTAATTCCCTTGTCCATCACCTTTTTAATAATTTGATTCGAGAACTTTAGTTTGGGTATCCAAGGTGCAAGAATCCATATAGCAATAAGGCTAGAAATATTTGACGCAAGTGTACCATAGACAAGGCTTAGAACGCCATATCCTTGTAAAGCTAAAGGAATGGAAACTAATGGAAATATTATCTCACCAACTATTGAGGGAATTATTCGTTTCTCAAAAAGAAGTTCCTTCTCTAACTTTAGAGAGGGCACTGCTGCAAAAGATGTAATAATTAGTACAAGAGATAACAGGGGTAATACTTCTGCGAGAAGTGCGGAATTAAAGAATGAGCCGATATGTGGTGCTGTCGAAAATATGGTGGCAATCGATATCGTCGCTAAAAGGGGTTCTAAGATAAATATTACAGTGAATAAGGCAGATTTATCTTCGCTGGATTGAATAATGCTGGTTCTAAACCCTTGAAATAGAATGGTGAAAGTGTTTACGAATAGCCATGCAAGTGCCATGACACCGAAGTCGGAGGGAAACAATGTTCTTGCGAGAAAAATGTAAGATATGAAACCAATGAATCTCGCGATCCCTGAACTAAAGAATATTGCCACTGTACTTCGAACTATACGTTTTTTCACGGATAAGGTCTCCTATGCTTTTCTCAACCTTAAGATCTTTAAAAAGTTCTGTATCTTTGAGGTATGTATTTTATGTAAGACCCAATGGACAAATGCCATTCATTATGTTTTTATTTCTTTGCTGAAAATTGTAGGATTAGGTGTAACTGATGTTTGATCTGATTGATCTATTGAAACGAACGAGTTATGAACAATGGCTCTACCTTCTTGTCGCCGTATCGTTGCTCCTGAGACTTTTATGTTTACATCCCTTTGTTTTTGAAGGACCAAGTTTTTATGATGAAGCTCGTTGGATTCTTGATGCAAAAACAATTGCTTTGGGAATGGGGTTTATTGACATAGCAATTCCAGGTAATCCTTCAGAAAGCCTTGTTCAGTATTCACCCGGTTTCCCTATAATCATCGCCCTACTCTTTCATATGCTTGGTGCAGAGAACTTACTTCTTATAAAAAGCATCCCAATAATTTCAAGTATAGGTTTGATTATAACTACCTACACTCTTATGCGCACTCTTTTCGGGAAACGTATAGGCTTAATAAGCGCTCTATTTGTCTCATTTCAATATCAGTTATTTGTTTTTTCGCATTTGCTTCAACCAGAAATCATTCTAAGTTTTCTTTTAGTATTACTTGTCTATATTACCTTTTCTTGGGCTGAAACAAAGAAATTTAAATTTCTACTCATTGCTATACCTATTTGCATAACTCTAGTGGTTGTTAGAGTGGTTGGCTTCATAATAATCCCCTTACTCTTTATATACATCCTTTTAAAGGGTTCAAACTGGAATGAACGAATATTTACTAATGTTTTCTTATACGTAGGTATTTTATCGTTTCTAGTGATCATAACACGTGAGTACCTTCTCACAGGATCGTTCTTAGGTACCTATGTACGTGAACTGTTTTATTACAACCCTCACGATTGGAGAGGAGGTGCAGTTAGTATAACAGACACAGAATTCATCATCGCAAGAACGGTTTCAGGTATTCTCTTCTATTTACTTAGCATTCCGTCTGTAGTTTTGTTTGAAGTCATCCCACAAATGAGTATAAGGCTACTTTTGGGTTTTTTCATTATAGGGCTCGGCATTATTCTCGGCATAAAAAGAAAACGGAATGAAGTAATTTTCCTCTGTCTGTTTATTGCACTCTATATAATTTTCTTCAGTTGGTGGTATTTTAAGCAAATTAGGTATATATTACCCCTTAGTCCTTTCTTACTTTCATTCTGTGCCATTTCATTTGCTAAAATTGCAGATTGGGTGACTACATCACTTAGAACTAAAAAACCATCTTTTGGTAAGTTTAACAAAAAGAATATGGCACTTATTATTTCAGCTATTATCTTCTTAGGTTTTATCATGCCAGATGCAGTTCGAGCTGTAATTCACGTGGAAAAAGATAGGACGCAGCCATTAAGCACAGTTCAAGAGAAAACAATTGAAGCATATCAATGGGTACGCGATAACACGCCATCTGATGCTATTATCACGTCAAGAAATCCTCATAGAGCATTCTATTTCAGTGAACGAAAAGGTGTGTTTCTACAATTTGCTCTTGAAAAAAAGGATCAAATAGAATTTATGAGAGATTGGGGTGTCTCCTACATCGTTATAGAAGACACGCCCGAGATAAGACAAGCATACTACTGGTTATTTGATCCTAATAACGTACCTAAAGAATTTAGATTGGTCTACTACGCAGAAGTGCCACTTGACAGTCAAAAACCGTTTATTATCGCAGTATATTCATTTAAGTGAGTTAAGTCCAAAAAAATAAGCATTTCAGCGCAAGTAAGAAGGGTTTATACACTCCAATCCTCACTTACATCGAAATTAGTTAGTAAATTGAGGCAAGAATGGTATTTTTTATTTATCGCAGTTACAAGATCAATATTCAGAATATTTGCAAGTGAAGCAGTCCACGCAAAAATATCTGCTAACTCCTCTTCAAGTTCTTCGTGACTCCCATCTTTAACAATTGCTCTGGCTAACTCACCTATCTCTTCAATAAGCCAAAGAGCAGTCTTAAGAACACCACGTTCATAATCATTTTTGAAATACAGCTGCCTCATTAATTTTTGAAATTCATTTATTTCCAAAAGATCACCTCTTTTGTTAATGAGAGTAAACCTTACAATTATTCATAAAACTGTGGGATCATTAATAATATTCCACGCTTTAGTGTTATGGTCTTACCCTCAACATTAAGCACCTTTAATTCTTCAATTGAGAAGGTGGATTTTTGAACCATAACATTTTTGTAAGACCACGTTCTACAACAATTGTGGAGGCGTCCAGAAAGGCGTTTAAAAAAGGTCCTTGCACGGATACCTCTATTTGAGAACAGAGATAAAAAAAAGAATTTTTTTGTAAAAAAAATCATGATCTAATGTGTTTTGACAGATTAGATGAAAATCTCTATAAAAAGAAAAAAGGGTGAAGACAATGCGAAAATGCCCTGATTGTGGAAGTCGTAATATTAAAGAAGAAACTGATAGAAGCAAGATTATAGGATATTTGCTACATGAACCAATCTACGAGAAAATACTTGTTTGCAAGAACTGTACCAATAGATGGAAACCTGGAGAAGAACCATCTGAGACACCTAAGCCTGTAACAGTGATGCCTGAGGCGCCACCTGAAGTGCCTGAATCACCACCTGAAGAACCTGAGGCGCCACCTGAAGTGCCTGAATCACCACCTGAAGTGCCTGAATCACCACCTGAAGAACCTGAATCACCACCTGAAGAGCCACCCACGTCTGATTGAAGATACAAAACGAATAGTGAAAAAAAATTGATTATACCGTAAAAGAGGCTCTATTGCTTTTTCACTATTTTTTGGGAATTTTAAGAGTTAGCAGATTTCCAGACTTAATTAAAAGAACAGCAAATATTGTTGTTAAAGAAATAGATAAACGAGGTAAACTTTTTCCATCAACCAAGGCTAATTTTAAGGATTTAATAAGATACAGTGGACTAAAATGAATTGGCATTTGTATTTACAGTTCAGTCTTGGAGTTTTTCGAACTTAGCCAAAGCCAAAGGGTATGATGCCTTCTTGCGATAATTGAGCAATGGTTACTGCAATGATAAAGATAATTACTAAGAGTATTACTGTACCAGGACCAATCTTAATTCCTGGCGCATCATCTTGGTAGAACCTTATCAGTCCTGCACTCGCCGAAGGCATTGGTGCATCTTTTTTACTTTTTTGTTTCCGAGTTCTGCGAGACAAATCTATTCATCCTTATTTTTGTTGTACTACTCCTTATAATATTTTCCTTGGTGTATGGTTCATTAAAAATACAACATTTTTAAAAATTAGTTAACGAATTAAAGAAGCTAGTAAAAAAATGCTATATAAGAGGTTCAAAGCGTTTTTTCAAGAAATTTGCTGAATTCTTTTGAATGAGAGGGATTTACACGACGCTAGGTTTATATTTCTCTCAGGAAATAACATTTCATGGACATATTTTACTTATTTTTATAGTTTAACTCCCTTTGTAATGAATTGTTGATTATTTCATATTGAAGGTGCAGTGTGTATAACAGAGGCTGGTAAGATAAATGAGTGATCCACTAAACTTTGACTATTTCAAAGCCATCGAAGAAACCGTTGAACGTTTATACGAACTTGCAAAGAAAGCGCGAGAGAAAAACTTGGACCCTTCCCCACAACCTGAAATAGCTTTAGCAAATGATCTCGCAGCACGAGTTGAAGGGATGGTTGGGCCATCAGGCGTTGCAGTGGCTATTCGCCAGCTTCAAGAGAAACTTGAACGAGAAGAAGTTGCGTTTCAAATAGCAAAAGATATTGTTTATGAAAAATTCGGAAACATGAACGATGAAGAAGCTGCTGAACAGGCTATTCGGACTGCTCTGGCTATCCTTTCTGGAGGAATTACTGCAGCGCCGCTTGAAGGTATAGCGAAAGTGAAAATTAAAACAGCTGCTGATTCGACACGATACTTAAGCATCTATTTTGCAGGACCTATACGTGCAGCAGGAGGAACAGAAGCAGGGTTGACTGTACTTGTAGGAGATTTCGTGAGGAGTTTGCTTCATATTGATAAATATAATCCTTCAAGTGACGAAGTTGAGCGATACATAGAGGAAGTTGATCTTTACAAACGCGCAGTACATTTGCAATACCCTTCTTCTGATGAGGAAATTCGAAATGCTGTGCAACATCTTCCAATTGAAGTCACCGGTGAGCCAACGGAGAAAGTAGAAGTTTCGGGGTATCGT
This sequence comes from Candidatus Borrarchaeota archaeon, assembly GCA_016840315.1. GTDB lineage: Archaea > Asgardarchaeota > Sifarchaeia > Borrarchaeales > Borrarchaeaceae > Borrarchaeum. Next base: position 26,142 of record JAEOSO010000002.1, read on the forward strand.
GATATACCTTCTATTGAGACAAATCGTGTCCGTGGAGGAGCTATGCTGGTGCTGAATGATGGATTGCTAGGCAAGGCGCATAAACTTCCAAAAATTGTAAAAAAGATAGGCATCGAAGGCTGGGAGTGGCTCAAAAATGTAAAGGAATTAAAATCCAAGAGAGAAGCAGATGCCAGTGATTTAAAACGAATGACAAGCGATAAATATCTCGCAAATGTAATTGCGGGGCGTCCTGTATTTGCACATCCATCTCGACCCGGTGGATTCCGCCCACGATATGGAAGGGCCCGAAATACAGGACTTGCTGCTGTTGGAATACACCCTGCAACAATGGAGATCTTAGATAAATTTCTCGCTACAGGAACCCATGTAGTTACTGAAAGACCAGGGAAAGGAGCTATTGTTGTTCCAGTTGATACTATAGAAGGACCAATAATAAAACTCACAAATGGTACCGTTTGTTTTCTCTCTAATGCTGAAGAGGCACGTTCATACAGAAAGGATACAGAAAAGATCCTCTCTCTTGGTGACATGCTCATCGCCTATGGTGAGTTTTTAGAAAACAACCATCCCCTCATAAATGCAGGCTATTGTGAAGAGTGGTGGGTTCTAGAATTAAAGGACGCATTAATGAAATCACTCCATAAGAGGGATTATCTTTGTTCACTTCTTAACATTTCAAATGCCCATCTAAACGAATTTATTCAATGCCCTATCTTTATCTATCCTACTCCTATCGAGGCACTTAGCCTCTCCAAACTACTTAATATACCGCTACACCCAAGATACACCTATCTATGGCATGATATACTTCCTGAAGAACTTAACATCCTTTTAGAATGGCTCGTACCAGCAAAGATGCAATTCAATGGCGAATTTATAACAGAAATACGTGCATCGAATACAAATCCCAATTCGAAGATTATTTTGGAAAAACTCTGTATACCTCACACTCTAGAGCAAAATGAGGTAGTAGTTTCTTATCATGCTCCAACACTCGCATATTGCCTTGGCATCCGAAAGGATGTTACTTTAGATCATATCCGTTCCAAGCTTCAGAATTCCACTACGATTGGTGATTCACTTTCTATAATTAATACACTTTCTGGAATTGAAGTAAGAGCAAAAGCGCCTATATTCATTGGAGGGCGTCTAGGGCGCCCTGAAAAATCAAAAGCACGTGCTACATCTCCTCCGGTCCACGTGCTTTTTCCAATAGGATTTGACGCAGGTCGTAATAGAAACATCATTGAACTAGCAAAAAAAGGAGACGTATCAGTTGATATCGTCCGAAAGGAATGCCAATCGTGTCATTATAGTTCATTTATGAACCAATGTCCCCGTTGTGGGCACAAAACTACCATTGTTCCAAAATGCCCTAAGTGCCACACAGAGAGCCTAAAAAATATCTGTCCAAGTTGTAAGACACCTATTAGGGCCTATGAAAAACAAGTGGTTTCCCTTAAACGACTTCTCGATGAAGCATTAAGGAAAACCGGAGTTAAGAACATTGATAAAGTCAAGGGAGTTAAAGGCTTGACAAGCAAACTTAAGCAACCTGAAATACTCGAAAAGGGAATACTTCGCTCCAAATATGGATTATATGTCTATAAAGATGGGACAACCAGATTTGATGCAACGAATGCTCCCTTAAGCCATTTTAAACCAAGAGAAATCAAGACATCTATTGAAACTCTTAAAGAACTTGGATACACTCATGATTATATGGGCAATCCGCTCACTATTGATGATCAAATCCTTGAGTTAAAAGTACAAGATATTGTCATTCATGATGAATGTGGAGATTATCTTGTCAACGTGGCTAAATTTATCGATGAACTGCTCGTCAAAGTATATGAACAACCTCCTTTTTACAATGTTACCAAGAAGGAACAATTAGTTGGTCATCTTGCCATAGGATTAGCACCTCATACATCTGCGGGTGTTGTTGCGCGCATCATCGGATTTACTGATGCGTATGTGTGCTACGCGCACCATTATTTTCATGCTGCCAAGAGAAGAAATTGCGATGGAGATGAAGATAGCGTAATTCTCCTTTTAGATGGTCTTATTAATTTCTCTAAGAAATTACTTCCTGAAAAACGAGGAGGAATGATGGATGCACCTTTAGTTTTGACCATTCTTCTAGACCCTCATGAAATAGATGATGAATCATATAATGTTGATCAGGTTACTACATACCCCTTAGAATTTTATCATAAGACGCTAGATAGCGTAGATCCAAAAGAAGTAGAAGATATCCTAGATATTGTCAAACATCGTTTAGATTCTCCTGCACAGTATGCTGGTTTCCGATTTTCACATCCTACATCCTCAATTGCGGCTGGTCCGAGTTGCACAGCTTATAAGACACTTGATACTATGGAGAAGAAGGTAATGGCGCAGCTTAACTTAGCCCAGAAAATTCGTGCAGTGAATACTAAAGACGTTGCTGAACGTGTATTCTCACACCATCTTCTTCGCGATATTATGGGATGTTTAAGAAAATTTGGCATGCAAAAAGTAAGGTGTACTTCTTGTAATAAGAAATATCGACGTATCCCACTGTCTGAAAATTGTCCAAATTGTGGAAGAAAACTGATACTAACAGTTTCGGAAGGAACGGTGACAAAATATCTCGACTTAGCTGAAAAGATTGTAAATGGTCAAGATCTATCTGATTACCACAAACAAAGAATCATCTTACTCAAGAAGGCGATTGAATCATTATTTGAAGACGATACGCCCAAACAAGTAAAATTAGGGGAATATCTTTAGGAGATTTATATTAAAAGTCAATCTCATTGTATAAATCCGCCAATCCAACCCAATCCATTTTCTCCTGAAGAAGGGAGCATTTTCGGAAGAATCATATAAGTATATAAGTTCAGATGTCCCAATAAACTGTGACTATTGCTTGAAATGTTGTATCTATCACCTCATATAATACGCTTTTCCACAAAACTGAATTAAGAGTTGAAGAAAGCGTTACTCCAGTGAGGCGTAAGCGCTACAAAAATTAAAACTTTTTGAGGGATTCTTTTGAAGAAAGCTAGTGACATTATGACTCCAGATGTGGTCTGTGCAAAAGTTCCAGGAGTGCGAGATGAAGTCTTGCAATTAATCCACGAGCACAAACATTTTGGGTTTCCTGTTGTTAAAAAAGGAGAAAACACCCTTATAGGGATTGTGACCAGGACTGACTTAATGGGAAAGCCAGATGAGAATCAAATTGCTCTTCTTATGACACGTGATGTGATTTCTATAAATAAGAATGCTTCTTTGAAAGAGATAGCGTCCGTCCTCTTAAAAAACAAAATTCGCCGTATTCCTGTTGTCGAAGATAATCAAATAATAGGTATTATTACGACTGCTGATTTCGTACATAAAGCTATTTTAAGAGCAAATATCAATGATCCAATTGAGAAATTTATGAAGCGAGAATTGGTTACTGTTTACGAAGGCACACCACTCCCTGTTTCCTTTACAATAATGGAATTGGCAAACGTCGAACTTATGCCAGTTCTTAATGACGCCTCGGAACTTTCTGGAGTAGTAAGTAAAGCAGACCTCATAGCATCATCTGAAGTCATTTCTGAAAGAAAAATCTCCAGTATGTCTGCGGAAAGTGAAGGCGACTCATGGTCATGGGATGCTATCCCTCAATTGGTAGTTACTAAAAAAGAACTCAGACTTCCTTCAAAACCTGTCGCTGAAATTATGATAAAGAACGTTATCTCAACACTTGAGCAAACTCCCATCAGCGAATGTGCAAAGTTAATGAGGAAGCATGATGTTGACCAAGTACCTGTTACAACATTGAATGGCGAACTTGCAGGTATAATACGTGATACTGATTTACTTCAGACATATTTTGATAAACTCTCTGAAAAATAAATACTTAAGCAGATCTCAAATAATTTTGTGATAATAGGTTGAATAATTCAAAGAGACCTTGCTCGAATCATGACGAGATTGGTAATAGAAAGATTAAAAATAACTAAGACAGGATACCGAATCCATCCCCTCCATGAATAAAGGATGTACTTTCCTTCGGTGATTTAAAATGGTTCAAATCGTACGCCGTAGGTCTATAATACTATATATAATGCTCTTCGTTCTACTATCTCAATTAATTGGCGCCTTTATGTCGCAAGATACATACGCTACAGAAAGAAAAGTTATTCTTTTTGATCAAGTTCATTTACAATTTTATACTTCAGAGCGTATGCAATCTGCTATAAATTCACTGAACAAAACTGAAGATTATATAGTTTTTACTAACAATCAACGTTTTACCGAGACAACTTTTCTTGGTGTGGATATCCTTGTTATTGGAAATCCAGACCGCTCTTTTACATTACAAGAACGTCTAGCGATCTCGGGATATCTTGAAAATGGAGGAAATCTTTTCTTACTTGGTGATCCTCGTGGAAAAACCTCTAATATGAATGCTATTATAGATACTGCTCAGTATACAGATGCACGCTTTTCCCGACATGTTATTTTTGATGAAGAACACAACCTAAATGAGATTTCTACACAAATTAGTGTCTCTCGCGAGGACTTGCGGGAAAGTAGCCCTATCGCAAACGGCGTCCAGGAAATTGTCACAAATTCTATTTGGGTTGAAGATAATGACCCCACTAAAGTTATTGCAACAGGAAGTAATTTCTCTCTTGCAGGTCTGGAAGGACGTAGCCAACCCGCTTGGCTAGTTGCATCTATAGTTGGTCGATCTCGCATCGTCCTTTGTGGATCAACACGTATGTTTAGTGATGTAAAGCCCGCTAAATCTGAAGTTACGTGGTATCAATCACAAGATAATGCACGTCTATGGCAAAACATCTTTTCATGGCTCGCCCAACAAGAAACGCCTCCTTCATTTCTTGGCAATACAATTCCACAACCCCTCTCAATAATAGTATCATCCTTCATTATGGGTATAGTATTCATCGGAGGAGGTCTCGGTATTTATTATCTATTTCAACGAAAAGAATTGAAACCAATTTCTGAAATACTAAAACGTAAGAAAAAAACAGAAGTTCCTGAACCAATCGCTAAGGAAGAAGCAATTCCAATTCCAGAGGAGGAAGCTATTCTAACCCTTGAAGAGGAAGTACCAACAGAAGAGACACCTCCACCTCGCACGAAGAAGAAGAAAAAAGGCAAAAAAAGGGAATATAGAGTTCGTCGATAGACCTCTAACCTTAGGCGATCGTCACCAGATCAATTTCACTTAAAAAGGAGAGATTTTCAATCTAGAATTTTCCACGTATCTTCATATACGCTTTCAACCTCGGATTTCCATACTTCAAATTGTTCGGGAGAAGGATAATTCTGGAAGAGTCCTTTAATTTCTTGCATTTTTGTTGATATTTTTCTTAAGCGATTAAGAAGTCCTAACTTTCCAATGCCACTAAAAAGACGTTTCACCTTTTCAGTAAGATTCAACACAAGATCTTCTCCTAAACTTGCATTTAAAATATCTTCTTCTTTTAATAAACGATGTTTCATTCCGTAATTCATTTCAGCATCAGGAGTTAGTTGTAAGAACAGCCGAAAAATATCTAGTCCTGCTTGTTTCGCGCCATAACCTTTCATGTAGTTGACATTATAATCCCAAAGTCCCCTCTCTGAGAGGTCGCCCTTCTCAAGCGCTTGATCTACTGTAGTGGCTGCTAAATAGCCACCCATCATTGAAGGGCCAATTCCACCTCCATGAATTGGATTAACCTGGCATGCAGCATCACCAACTATTAACAAACCATTTGCAACCTGAGACCAAATTGGTCGCCTTGTTGGAACGATACCACCACCTTTATGCACTACCTTTGATCCTTCGAAAAGGGGATCCGATAACACATTTTCATAGAGTTGCTGTCTTGGATGGGGATTGTTAGGAGTATTCTGTACACCTAGTCCTACATTGACCCTTTTTGCACCTTCTGGAAACACCCACACATACCCACCAGGAGCTATGCTCTGGGTCAAATAAATTTTACAATAATTTAGATCATCTATTTCTTGAGTAAGATCCCTTATTTCTCGAAAACAAATAATGACATCTTCATTTTGCACGTTTCTTTCTATGTTACTGTTACGTAGTTTTCTACGAACTACCGCTGTAACTCCACTCGCATCAATCACTACCTGACCTCGTATCTCTTTTTTTTCTCCACTAACAGAAGAGCGTGTTAAGACACCAGCAACGAAATCACCATCATAAATTGGAGATATAACGGAAGTATTGTCTAAGAACTCCACTCCTGTATCTATAGTGGCATCCAATAGTCTCTGACCGAATTTAAGGCGATTAATCATGTATCCTTTGACGCCTTCTCCCGTGATTTTTAGTATAGTCTCCTTATCAGGAGAGATTACATCGATTCCGTCAATGTTCGCCTCACATTCTTCCTTTGTTGGATAACGCAACCCTATTAGTTTGTTCAATGTATCAAAATGATGTTTTCCTATAGCATCTCCACAAACTTTATCCCCTACCGCCTCTTTCTTCTTTTTATCAATTAGTAAGACTTTATAATCCTTCATTGCTAGCGTTCTTGCAGTTGTAGTGCCTCCTGTCCCTGCTCCAACAACAATACAATCATAACCCATATGTTTCACCAAAAAAATATCCGTTTTGAAATTTCTGAGAAGTTACTCAATTTAGGATAAATATCATCAATATTTAGCTTTGAAATAATCTAGCGAAATGAAGTATTGAGTATTTTTTAAGATTTTTCTAACACTTCCGAAGGTGCAAATTATCTTTGTTTTATGATTATTTTTAAAACTGAGTAGCTTTGCAACCCACAAAATTTTTTTAGATAAAACTAAAAATACCTCATGCACGTAAACATTATCAGTGTTTTAAAGGGGTGAAGAGTTTTTGAATCTAGAAAAAATAATCGAAAAGATTAGAGCGCGATTAGATGAACTAGACAAATACCGTGAAAAAGCCATTAAACTCTCAAGAGCAACAATAAGACTATGTGGAGAATCTATTCGGGCGATTCACACACGCAATTACGAAAAAGCCATTGATAAGAATAATTTTGCAAAGGAAAAATTACAAGAATTAAAAATGTTGGCAACAAATGCACCCGATTTTTTAAATTCATATCTAACTATTCCTTTTCAAGAATATGTTGAGTCGAATGTATTATTTCGCTTGATCCAAAAAAATGATTTTCCTTCACCAGACGAACTCCATGTACCCTATGTGCCTTATTTACTTGGCTTAGGTGATGTAATCGGGGAGTTACGAAGATTTGCTTTAGATGCATTACGATTTAATAAAATAGAAGAAATGCAACGCATGCTTTCCTTAATGGAAAAAATATACTCAGAATTAGTGTTTTTTGACTATCCAAAAGCGATTGTACCCGGTTTACGAAGAAAAACGGATATTGGTAGAAGTCTCGTTGAAAAAACACGAGGTGATGCTGCAACTGCTGTTCAACAAGAAAAATTGCTCGCAGAATTATTGACGTTTAAAAAAATAAATGAAGAAAAGTAATTCCCACTTAAATGTACTAATTTCCCCAAGCATTTGAAAATCAATGAAAAGATGTTTTTTAGAGAAATCCGGGTTTTTAACAAACATTTTCGATACGACATATGCTTTAAATTGTTTTTTCTTCGTGATTGATACCAATATGCAAAGAAATCGAATCAGGTTGTAATTTACCCTTTAGGGAAATATGTGGTGTTTAAATAGTTAATATAATTCCTCTTATCGAGGAATAAACCACCATTTGACTTTTTAACAAGAATTTAGTAGGCATTTTGGCACAAAGAGGCGACCTGTGTGAAGACAATAGAAAAGGTAAGACCTCGCGATTATGAAACATATGAATTTATAAGAGACTGTGGCATCACCGCCATTGTTTTACTTAAATTTGATCTAACTATGGGACCATATATTGCTTTTAAGGGACTATATGATCACAAAGTGCCTATTATAGCAGCTTTAGATAATCTAGAATATCTCGCGCAATTTTTTATTGGAATTTCAGGAACAGATATGGATTTCCTTGAAAAAAATGGAGAACGAATTATTATAGCACAACAAACACATACAGTAGATGTTACCAATGTTACTGATGCTATACTCATCTGTATCGATCACTGGGTCTCGAAAACCGCTGCCCATAAATTTGCTACTGAATTATTAAAGAAATCACTTGCTGAACCTCAACTCCTTGAAGAAGAAATCACCCATCTTAAAGAAACTTCACCAAACTTGAAACTTGTGTTGAAAAATACTCTTAAAAAGGTGACTCTAGAGCGCCCTTTGCTCAAAAAGGCGAAAGAAAAGCAGAAAACAGTTAGCATGCTGCGGTTTAACAAGACACCTTTTACCGCCTTTCAACAAAGAGAGATCAACGAGATTGAATTTAAGTTACGTGCTTTGAAAAAATCAATGTTTTTTCTTCAGGTAAACCTAGAAAACCTTAACATAGCCCATTTCTTCGATGTGTTCATTTCTCATATAGAGTTGAACAAAGATACAATATTTTCCATTAATATAAGCAAAAGGCAATCGAAATATGATTTAAGTCTCACATTAGTTTTGCCCCCTAATCAAAGGAATTTCGTGGAACGCTTAGCAGGTGCCCTATCTATGGCAGGAATTTCCGTCTCCATCGTGCGGGAAACAGCTCTTGAAGATAGTTGGATACTCCCCTTAGGAATTACTCACGGCACCTCACTTAGAATCTCAAGAAAACACAAAGACTACATTCAGGTACTCAGTTCACCAGAAAACTTCATTTCACTATTTAGAAGTACATTTCTATCATCTCTCACTTTGACTACACTTCTCAACGCTATGGAGACGATGCAAACTACTATTATTTGCCAAGGGATTAAAGAAAATAAAGTTGCCGTTGAAATAATATTAGTAAAACTACACCAAGAAAAAACAGAACTTGACAAATTCTGTTTGCCGAAAGAATTTGCGGAATATTTTACAAAAGTAAGAGGAAGACGTGCTTTGATCAATGTAGTAAAAAACCTATTATTAAGACATTGTACGAAAGGTATTAAAACCTCTTTACAAGAATTGACGGAATTCTTAGTTGGAGATATAACTGCTGAAAATAGCTGAAAAAGAATACCTATTTGTAAGTAATAAAGAAGTGCAAAACAAAAGTTTTAGTGATTACGCACATGTTTAAGAATATGTCCTGCTTCAGGAAGTATTAATCTTTCCATGGCTATTTTTACCGCATTTGGAGAACCAGGAAGACAAAAAATCACTTTATTCATAAATACTCCAGCTAATGCCCGGCTCAATATGGCTGCAGACCCGATCTCATCGAAACTAAGTTTTCGAAATAGTTCACCAAAACCAGGCAGCGTTTTTTTTAGAAGAGGAGAAATCGCCTCAATAGTTACATCTCGAGTTGTAAGACCAGTTCCGCCAGTAAAAATCAGCAAATCTACATTATCTTGATGTCCATACTGCTTTAAGATGTCTTTGATATAATTGATTTCGTCAGGAACATATTCTATATTCACTACAGAATGCCCATATTCCTCTGCTAACGTTTTTATTAGATTTCCAGAAACATCATCAGTTTCGCCCGATGCTGTAAATTGATTATACCTTGAATCACTTACTATTATTGCACAAATGTTTAATTGTAGCGGCATATCTTTCCTATGGAGAGATGCCGTTGGTGGTTGTCCAGTCATTCAACAACCATCTCCCTCTTTATCTTTCTTACAACACGAATATCTTTCACTCGTGTAATCGGGTACTGCCCATCATCATCCTTTTCATATTTCTTCACCATGTCCCAAATATTCAATAACGCTGTTGCAGTAGCCATAAGTGCCTCCATCTCAACTCCCGTACGTCCTATACTCTTAACGCGTCCTCTCGCTCTTATGCTGTTGGCACTTACTTCATATTCAACCGATACATTTGTTATTGGAATTGGATGACAAAATGGGATTAGTTCAGGTGTTTTCTTTGCAGATAATATTGCTGCAATCTCAGAAATACTAAATACATCTCCTTTGTCTACTTTTCCATCTTTTATCAACTGAATCGTTTCAGGACTTAGAATAAGTTCTCCCTCGGCTAAAGCCTCTCGATAAACTTCCGATTTACTACCAACATCAATCATATGACTGTGAATTAAAACCACCTCCAGCATGTCTGACATCTAAAGGGCATTATCCTTGTCGCAAAACATTAGATTATTGAATTCTAGTTAAAATTCAGGCCAAATGATATTCATGAAGTTTGTTTTATTGCTTAATGAATTTGACCTTTGTATTTTTGGAATAAAATTAGTCATCGTCCTCATAAGATATTAATTTCATTATCGAAAAAAGAGGGAATCGTTTGAACTTCTGATTGAAAGTTGATTAATGACGTATCCTTCTTTAAAATTTCTTTTTTAAGTGTCCATGCTATCATTTGATAAAAATTCTCATTTTGTTTAAGTTCTGATAATATCTTATAATCACTGAAAATGTATCTAAGAAGACAATATTTGATTCTAGAATGAACATCAAATTCTTTGAACTCATCAAGAAGACGTTCTGGGTTAGATTTATTCTTATAATATCTAGAGAGAAACTGATCCGCAGTTGTTTTTGTCTTAATCTCCCAGGCACTGTTTCTAAAATCTTTGCAATACTCAATTGCCCCTTCTAAAGGGCATTTTTCACAAAAAAGTGCTTTTACCGCGTTTGCAAGATCTTTAACATGTTCAATTCTACCAGAGGTTGCTGTATCAGATGAATTCGAATAATTCAAAGTGTTAGGTGCTCGATTACTGTCCTCAATAACATCGTTCTCCATGAAATTGTTTACACGTACACGTGTAGGATATCTTAACGTCGGTGAAAAGACTAGGCATTCCTGCCGCCGCATCCTCTTCAGATAATTCACCTGCATCTCGTCTAAATTCATATATTTTTGAATACTTTCAGCATCTTTCGTTAACTGAAATGAAATGATGGTATAACTATTTGCTAGACTGTTCTCTGCAAAAATAGGACGTGTTCCTACGAAGACAAATCCTACTCCATATGCACGTAGTAAAATACTCAAATCCTCTGTCGGTGTTGCATCAATGCTCGTCTGTTTTTTGTACAGTTCAGGAACAAGAAACTGGCATTCTTCCACAATAATCAGGTTTCGTAGATTTTGCTGAAGTCCTCGTTTGATAGCATAATCTCCATATAATCGCACCAGAAAATTCATTAGAAACCGGATGTCATCTTTTGGCACGCGCCTAGATTGCATGTACCCTAGATCCACAATTACTTTCTTTTTGAGAAGATCATCAAGAGAGACATTCGACTTGTCTATTTCAAAAATTTTTTTCAAGGCTCCTCTCTTGAATTTCTCCAGTCTGTTATATAACGCGGTAACAGTTTTCTCTAGGAATGAGAATTTGTTCTTGTGTACTGTAGCATAGTTATCAAGAGCCTGTAAAAAGCCTTTAAACCCCTTAGTTCGGGCGGTGGGATCAGCAACATATTCATCCAGAACATCTTTAAGCACACGTTCCATTTGTACCGAAAGATCGATATCCTGTTGGAACATTGTTGAATAAACTTCACGTATAAGGGAAAAGACTCTGTCTGCGTGCTCTTCAGGTGAAAAATCACAGGGATCAAAGAGATTTATCCTCAATGGAGCGTATTCTGAACCTGGTGCCAACACTAATACATTACTACGTAAATTAGTTGGTAATTTGGATAGTAATTGTGTGTATTCTGATTTGTAATCGAACATAATCCAATTAACATGTGGCGCTTTTCGTGATAGTTCCAATACCAAATTCTTTGTAAGACATGTCTTACCACTCCCGATTAGACCAAGGATTGTCATGCTTCGCCTTAAATCCTCAACTTTAAGTTTTAGAGGTTGCAATTCCTTCGCTCCACGAATCACTCGTCCGATATCAATACCATCTTCTACATCTGTTGCCTCGAATGGAATCTCAAAATCTGGAATGTATTCACTATCTATTCCCAAAATAGGTTTCTCAGGTAGATGGGTAAATGGCGAAAGTCGAAATATGCTCATTTCCATTTCCTTTCCTACAGAAAGCCGTAATCCAGTTCGCTTGTACGCTCTTTTAAGTTTTCTTCCGCTCAGTGCAGATGTCTTTACACAATAGTGAGTCCCAGAATATATCGTATTTATAGAATTTTCGATATCCAGAGCTGCACGCTTACACACTTCTTCGTCCTTAGCGGATATCAATACGTATGCTGACACTTTTGTATAACCTGATCGCAGCCCAGCGGCATAATCCGATGCTTCCTGCCGCTTCTGATCGTCAATGAGAACATTTCTAAAACTACGATTACTTAGATATCCATTTTCAGCTTCTTTTGCAATTTTCTCCAATTTTCCTTTCTTAATTTTTGCTTCCTTGAAATTCATTACAAAAGTTACCTCTACTTGAAGATTAAGGCAGTGCCGGATAAATCGGTCGTGTTGTGTCAACTCTCCATAAGCTTTGTGCTCAGGAAGGCCCTCTATGAGAATGATTGACGCATACCTTTGATCGTAAGAAAATTCCTCTAAAAAGGTTCGTTTAACTTGAAGCAATGACTTATCACTTTCATGGCCTTTAATTTTTGGCAATAGAGTAATCATTCTTAATTCTCTTTCAGACACAGTTTCGTTATCAATCTCAAAAGAAAGCGATTCAAGTCCTCCTTTCATGCGAACATGAGCAGTTTGAGCAGTCTCTTTAGCTTTTTTCAGTCTTCGACTTGTCCCAAAGACGTATCTTCGCACTTTGACGGTTCCATTTTCACCTATAGAAATTTCCTGTGCACCTTGCTGACATTTCTTTAGGTATGCCGCGATATCTTCATATTCATACTTTCTTATTCCAGTACTTTGAAAATTCTCTTGCAAAATAATTGGGCGTTGCGCACGACGAATGATTTCCCTAGGCAGACGGGTGATTTCTATTGCTTTAATAACGAGATATTTATCTCCAAGCAGAAGGAACGATAAAATGTCGAAGAACCAAGCAAGTTTTTGCAGAATATAAGGTAACGGAATTCTACGACGAAAAACAATTGTATCTGAACCGATAGAATGGAATTCGTATTCTGAAAAGATGTTTAAGACAAAAACAGAACAAAGAATGAACAAGGCAAAAGCAAAAAATAAAGAGTTATTTGCAAAATTTCTGCCCACGTTTAAAGGTGTAGAGGGAGATGTTAAAACTCTTTGGAAAAGGATGTATTTCAGAAAATAAAGTATAAGATTTGAACAAATGGTAAAAATGAGTGTGCATATAATGATGGCCTCAAATTTCTCCTTTAAAGAGCCTTCTGAAAATCGCGAATGTTTTAGCACAAAATAGATAGAGATTAAGGAACAGAGAATAATTATAGGGAGTAAATATGAAAATCGAATAAACATGGCCCACAACCATTTCTCAAAACTAAACTGACTCATTTCTCATCAATATCTTTCCAAGAATTCTCAATAAAACCTCCACGATTTTTAGTTTTAATCAAATAATATATGTATGTTAAAATTATTTAGTCTCTTCCTTGTTTTCTTTGAATTTAACGAAGAGAGAGATTCATAAACCGATGTAACGCAACCATATTGAAATGCATTCGACAGGAAAGCTTAGGCTTTTAAACCTAAAGGATCTTAAATAAGCGACATTTGATAGTTTACAAATTTCAAAAATGTAAAAATGTGTGCTAGACATTAGATAACTAAGAGAGATCCTGAGGATAACGCAATCATTTGCTGAAAAGGGGTTGAATTATGGAGAGACCAAAGCGCGGCTTGTACATTGGAAGATTTCAACCATTTCATAATGGACATCTTGAGGCTATAAAATATGTCTTAGAGCAGGTGGATGAACTCATCATTGGTATAGGATCAATTCAGGATAGTCACGGAATTAAGAATCCTTTTACAGCAGGTGAACGTCATTATATGATACAAAGCGCACTTATTGAAGCAGGAATACCTCATGAAAAATTTTACATAATTTCTATACCTGATATAGATCGAAATGCGGTATGGCTAGCACACGTACGTACTTTGTGCCCTCCTTTTGACATAGTATATTCAAATAATCAGTTAGTGGCTCGACTTACAAAAGAGTATGGAGAAACCGCCCAATTGGCAACGATCCCTTTTTTTAATAGAGTGTCATATTCTGCAACAGTAGTGCGTAGAAGGCTTCTCGAAGGGGAGAAGTGGGAAGATTTAGTTCCTCCTGCAGTTACAAGAATTATAAAGGAAATTAACGGATTAAAACGCATACGGGATATTGACGCCAGTGAAGGAGATCTATTCTAGAACAAGTCAATCACCCCCTACCAAGTTAGGGGGCTTGTTTCGTGAGGAACAAGAGTAATTGGTTGATTAGCCTAAGAGAGGTCGTGGTGAAAAACACATGACAGTATCTAAGTTATCAGCAGAGTTAAAGAACACACCAAAGGATGCTTCTCTAGTCCTTTGCTCTGTAAACGGTGGTTTAAACAGAGAGGAAACTCTCAGTGATCATCGTATAGTACTGACTGATAACCTTGGCGAAGAGAACCTA
>JAEOSO010000043.1 GCA_016840315.1 Candidatus Borrarchaeota archaeon
GACAACATCACCAAAAAGGACATCTTCGCCCTCAATTTGGAGGGACGAAAAACGGCGGTCATTTTAGAAAAGGAGATTATGTCGAGGCAGAAAAAGCAGATAAGACCTACCGAGGATGGGTGTGCGGATTACCCACCCAAAAAACAAATAAAATTGGCGTTATGGATGCATTCGGTAAGCGCATCGGACAATTTACACCCCGCAAGGTGAGATTACTATGCCGAAGTACAGGTATAACGTGGAGAACATAAAGGAAGGCGAATTCCTCCCCCACCTTTCGGAAGGGGACTCCTTCGCCCTATTAGTTGAATATTTTCAATCAATTTGAAGTATTTATCTTTATTCATTTTTGCTCGTTTTAAGGTATGAAGTATCCTTATTGGCACTATAAAGGGCAATCCCGTTGAGACTCTTGAATAGTAAACCTGTTGTCTATTTCGGACTCATCAATATTCAAGACCACTGAAAGCGCTTCTGTAGGAAATGTTATACCGAATATGGGAAACACTTGTTTCATCATTTTCTCCATTAGTATAATATAGGTCAACGGGGTTTTGACTGACCTGTAAATTTAAGGAGATCCTTTTTACGGGGTTCTCATTCGCCTATGCATCCTTCGTTGCACGCCTCCAATCACCTGCCTCCAAAAAAATGCCCGATATCGACTCCCTTTATGACAACATCTCCTCATTAACCAAACTCTTTTATATCTCCTTTATATTATGTAAAAGAAAAGATATGAAATAAGAAAAATTGGAGAGCTTTTACATGCAATTTGGCCTAGATAACCTATGGACTTTCATTTTGAACAGTGGTTCAATAATTATTCAAAATGTACCTAATCTTATTATTTCGATAGTTATCATTATCATTACCCTTCTTGGAATAAAAATCGTCAAAAGATCGGTAAAGCGCGCTGGAGAGCGAGCAGATCTACCACCAGATGTAACTGCAACTCTAAACAAATTGGTTCAATGGACTATCCTTTTAATCGTATTTATTATAATTCTAAATATTTTTGGTTTAGAACAATTTTGGCTTGCAACAATAATTCCAATCATGTTTGGTACGGTAATAGGCTTTGCCTCTATTTCGACCATTGGGAACATGGTTGCTGGGCTTATCATTATGTTCAGTCGCCCATTCAAAGTTGGCGATTTAATCCAAATAGATGAGGATATAGTAGTGGTTAAAGAAATTACAATTATTTTCACAAAAGTTGAAAAGGGAGACGGTATTGTATATATTCCCAATGCTGAGTTTTTAAAGAATAAGATTACTAATTATGATCAAAAACCAGCGATGATCAGAATAATTAAATTTTCAGCAAGCTATGAACACGATGTAAGTGCCATAGACGCTATCGTACTCAAAGCAGTTAGTGAAGTTGAAGGTGTATTAGAGCATCCTGGACCTATTGTAAGGGCAGATAACTTTGACGATTTTGCGTGTCAGTATAAATTGATTTACTATATTCGCAACTTTAGAGCGAGAGGAAGAATTGAGGCCGATATTCGCAAAAACATCTTGCAAGTCTTTAAGGCAAATGGCATTGATTTAACGACTAGTCATCTCGTAAATATAACTGGTGGTACGCAAAACCAATAAATTAGTGAAATAAATTAATAAGATCGGCTATCACCTCTACAGGTCTCTTGACTTAATTCTACGTTACACTGAACCATAGATTCAGACACATTAAACAATTTTTGGAAGAACTAAACGAGAATAGCAGCGAAATTAACATATTTTTCTTTTATTCTCTTTAAATCTCCTGGAGTTTTATTAAAAGTGGTTGTGATTCAATGAAACTAATGGGAGGACCTCTCGGTAAGGATATACACGTTGCAGGCATTATAAATTTCTTTGATATTGCAAAAGGTTTGGGGTATGAGACTGATTATCTAGGACCTGCAAACTCTGTTGAAGATTTTATAAAAAATATTACAAGAAATAAACCGGATATAGTTGCTATTAGTTATAGATTGAGCCCAGAAACTGCAGAAGAACTATTAGTGCAATTTAAAGATGCTATTAAAAAAGCTGGTTTAACTGATAGAAAATATATTTTCGGAGGAACCCCTGCAACAGCAGAAATAGCCGAACAAATCAGTATTTTTGAGAAAATATTCAGAGGAGGAGAATCAAAAGACGACATAAAGAAATACCTGACTGGAAACGAATTAAAAATAACTCGAAAGTTTCCTGATAATTTAGTTGATAGAATTAAATGGAAAAGACCAATTTTACGCCATCATTTTGGATTACCCTCTTTAGAAGAAACAATTGAAGGTGCAAAAGAAATAGCTGAAGCAGGAGTATTAGATGTTATTTCGATTGGTCCTGACCAAGACGCTCAAGAGTATTGCTTTCATCCTGAACTTCAAAAACCAGAAAGAAAAGGAGATGGTGGAGTTCCAATTAGAACTCCAGAAGATTTAAAGAGAATTTATGAAGCATCTCGCTGTGGAAATTACCCTTTGGTCAGATGCTATTCTGGAACAAATGATTTAATCAAAATGGCTGAGATGTATGTTGAAACAATAAATAATGCGTGGTGTGCAGTTCCACTAATGTGGTATAACGTATTAGATAGAAGAAGTAAGAGACTATTAGAAGATGCGATACGGGAGAATCAAGAATTAATGAAGTGGCATGTTGAAAAAGGAATTCCTGTAGAAGTAAATGAATCACACCAGTGGAGCTTAAGAAGAGCACCTGACACGATTGCAGTTGCCATAGCCTATATTGCTGCTTACAATGCAAAACAAATGGGGGTAAATAATTATGTTTCACAATACATGTTCAACACACCTGGGGAAACTTCTCCAAAAATGGATCTAGCAAAAATGTTAGCAAAAATTGAATTAATCGAATCTTTACACGATGATAATTTTATAAGTTATAGACAAGTTAGAAGTGGGTTACTGAGTTTTCCTCCCGACCTTGATATGGCTAAGGGGCAGTTATTATTTTCTATTTCTCTTGCAATGAATTTAGATCCTGATATTGTACATGTTGTAGGATATTGTGAAGGATGCTATGTAGCTAGACCTAGAGATATAATAGAAAGTTCTAAAATGGTTCAACAAGTTATAAAAAATTATAAAATGGGAGCCCCGGATATGAGTTTAGATCCTGATGTTCAAGCAAGAAAACATGGATTAAAAAAAGACACTTTATTATTGATTGATGCTATTAAATCATTAGGGCATTCAGAAGATCCACTAACAAAACCCAATATTTTAAGTAAAGCAGTTGAAATAGGTCTTTTGGACGCTCCGGATCTTAAGGGTAATGAATATGCTAGAGGCGAAATTTGTACTGAGATGATTAATGGAGCGTGTTATACAATAGATCCTGAAACAGGAGATATATTGGACGAAAAAAAGAGAATTGAAAACATTTTACAAGAAAACAAGTGATTATGATGACAAATAAACCAGCGTTTGCAGTTTTGGGAGGAGGTCATGGTGGAACAGCAATGGCTGTTTATCTAGCAATAAAAGGATGCGATGTGAATCTCTATAATCGAACCCCAGAAAACATTCGTTATATTAAACAACTTGGTGGAATATACTTAAGATATACTCTTGATTTGGAAGAAGATGTATTTCCTGAGGGTACAGAACATTTGGAGGCTGGGATAAGACGTGGGGCTAGGCTAGGCTATGCATTAACACCAAAAACTGAAAAACTCGTGGAGGATCATGTTAGATATATTTTTGGAGAACTCAATATAATTTCTTCTGATATTAAGGAAGTGATCGATGACAGAGATGTAATTATGGTTGTTGTACCTGCTACTGGACACGAAGACATCGCGAAGAAGTGTGCACCTCATTTAAAGGATGGACAGACACTCTTGTTAAATCCTGGAAGATGTTTTGGAGCTCTACATGTTGACAGAATTATAAGGGACCATTACAAAGAAAAAGGTCAGAAACGACCAGATGTAACAATAGCAGAGGCTCAAACATTCATATATGCTTCCAGACGTATCAAACCTCCCTCTGTTAAAATATTTGGTGTCAAAAATAGTGTCAATATCGCAGCCATACCTTCATATAAAGCTGATGCTGTAACGAGTTTAGTGGGAGATGTTTACCCGCAGTTTACTCCTGTAGACACTGTTCTTAAAACAAGTTTGGGCAATTTAGGTGGCATTTTTCATGTTCCCATTACAATTCTCAATGCTACTAGAATAGACAGACAATATGATTTCGAATATTATATAGATGGTGTCACAGAACATACCGCATCAATCCTGGAGGATGTTGATAAAGAGAGACTAGCAATTGCTAAAGCAATGGGTGTAGAAGTAATCTCAGCTAGGAAATGGTTGAAACAAACATACGGCTCCGACGGAATAGACTTATACGAAGCAGTACAAAACACACACGCTTACAAAGGAATTGAAAGTCCAAGAAGCATTAATCATAGATACATCCTGGAAGGTGTTCCATATACTTGTGTTCCATTATCATCGCTTGGAAAGAAATTAGACGTCCCAACGCCTCTGATAGATTCGTTTATTAATCTAGCGGAATCAGCATTAAGAAAATATTTTGATATAGACTTCTTTGAAAGGGGAAGAACAATGGAAAAATTAGGATTAGAGGATATGAGCATAGATGAAATAAATAAATTAGTTGAAACCGGGTATAAATAACTAAAGACGTCCCTTCCTTTGGGGAAAGGTGAAATAATTCACAAAAAATCTCCCTTAGCAACCATTTGTACCTTTCCCCCTACATAAACATCTATTTTGTTTTCTGTTTCCTCTGCTTTTAAGAA
Source organism: Candidatus Borrarchaeota archaeon (assembly GCA_016840315.1). Taxonomy (GTDB): domain Archaea; phylum Asgardarchaeota; class Sifarchaeia; order Borrarchaeales; family Borrarchaeaceae; genus Borrarchaeum. Next base: position 4,798 of record JAEOSO010000043.1, read on the forward strand.
GAGTAATGAAGGTCTTCCTATTTCATATCCCTGTTCTGCTCTGATATCAATTTTATTCTTGCCAAAGTATTTATGCTTTACTAAATATGCAGCTAAACATCCTGCAGCACTTCCTGTAGCTGGATCTTCAGGAACACCATAATAGTCAGCAAACATCCTCACATGGATTTGATTTTCTTTGTGCTGAGTCTCGGGGCAAAAAACATGTATTGCTTTCGCTTCTGTATTCTCAATTAGTTTAAAATACTCTTCTTTATTTACTTTAATTCGTTTTGTTGAACTCAACGTCCGTAATGGCACTATTATGAATGGGATTCCTGTTGAGACTTCTTGGATAGGAACTCGATCGTCAATTTCATTTTTATCGATGTTAAGAACTGTTGATAATGACTCTCTAGATAATTCTGATCCAAAAGTTGGTTCCTTTTGTTTCATAATCAGCATTTCTAATTCCTCGCTTGAGTTGTAAAAAAGATCAATTGGAATTTGACCAACCTTTAGATTCAGATTCACTACTTTGATAGGTTGTTTAATGATTTCTCTTTGGATAATATACGCTGTACCTAAGGTAGGATGCCCTGCAAACGGTACCTCACGTGCAGGTGTGAATATTCTTACATTATACCCATTGGTTTCTGGTTCGTCAGATAAAATGAAAGTCGTCTCTGAGAAATTCATTTCTTTTGCAATTAGCTGCATTTCTTCATCAGAAAATAACTCTTTTCCTCCTCTAAAAACCGCTAATTGGTTTCCTGCATACTTTTTTTCTGCAAAAACATCAACAATGTAGTATACCTTCGCTTTCATTTCAATTCTCAAATCCTCACAAGTTAAATGATCAAATTAAGAAAAAATGAATGAAGAACTTAAATAGTTTTGTCAAGTTCTTTCACAACATCTGAAAAGATTTCTAACCCTTTGTCAAGTAACTCTTTTGTTATTGTCAAGGCAGGGATGAGTCGTGCAACATTTATCCAGTGACCTCCTTTCCAAACGATTACGCCACGTTTTAAACACTTTGCAACGAGTTTTTTCAGAAGATCTTCAGCGGGTTTCTTAGTATTTTTATCTTCAACAAATTCTATGCCTAAAAATAGTCCTTTGCCCCGAACTTCACCAATACAATTAACTTCATCTTGTAGATCTTTTAGCAATTTAAGTGCATAATCGCCTAGTTCTGCAGACCATTTTAGAAGTTGTTTTTCTTCAGTATATTTGATTGCTGCTGCGCCTGCTGCACATCCGAGAACATTACCTCTAAACGTTCCCATGTGCCCTCCTGGACCCCAAGCTTCATCGAATTCCTTTTTATACATCATCCCTGCTATTGGGATTCCAATTCCTCCAAGAGATTTAGCCATAGTAATTGCATCTGGTGTGACATCGAAGTGTTCGCAACTCCACCAATATGTGCCAGTACGTCCAAATCCAGCTTGAACTTCATCACAAACAAATAGAACATCATTTTCTTTGCAAAGCTTTGCTATACCTTGAATAAACTCTTTTGGTGGAATAAGTATACCACTTTCGCCTTGGATTGGCTCAACGATCATACCTGCTGGTTGGACTAAGCCTGAGTAAGGATCCCTAAAGAGATGTTCGATATATCTCAAGCATTCCATATCACATGCATCGGCTTCTTTTCCAAAGGGGCAGCGATAACAATATGGATATGGCGCATGAACAATGCCTGGGATTAAGGGCAAGTAATTCTCTTTGTAACTTTTCTTTGCTGTGGCTGCTAATGATCCACTTGTTTGCCCATGATATCCACCTTCAAATGTTACGATTCTATAGCCTTTCTTATTTACTTTTGCCAATTTTATGGCTGCTTCTACTGCATCAGAACCTGATGGACCCCCAAAAATAATCTTTGAATTGCCTTTCATTGAACCTGGTGCTATTTTTGAAAGTGCTTCTAAAATGTCGATACGAGCTTTTGTAGGAATATCTAAAGTGTGAATAATCTTATCAGCCTGTTTCTTAACTACTTCTAAGACATCGGGATTTTGGAACCCTACATTGCATACGGAAACACCTGCTGAGAAGTCAATATAGACGTTTCCATCAACATCCATCAATGTTGCGCCTTTTGCAGCCTCCAAAGCAAATGTATAGGTCAGTGGATAACTAACTACATTTGCATCAAGGAGTTCTTGTTTTTCTAAAATCACACGAGATTTCGGTCCTGGGATTTCTGTTATGACTTTTGGAGCCCCTTGAAAATGAAGTTCTTTAAATTCAGCTTCTGTAATTATATTTGCCTCCATGGGTGACTCTTTTTGTGAATTCAACCATAGAATGGTAAACAAAACTAAGTGTAATATGTAATTAAAAAACAATACTGTACGCTAAAAATGAAATAATTGTGTTTTATCATAAGAAAAAAGATGGTAAAGAGATAAAGAGTTATCCAGCGTTCACATTACGCAAAACTTCTTCGAATATTTCAAGTCCAATTTCCATTAGTTCTTCTGTAATGACTAAAGGTGGTGCGATTCGAATTGTAGAATATCCTGCTGTGATAATTGCTAACCCCTTTTTGAAACATTGAAATATTATTTCATGCGCTTCCTCTTTTGCAGGCTTCTTATTCTTTCTGTCTTTAACAAGTTCAATTCCTATAAAAAGTCCCTTACCTCTGACATCGCCGATTAGTTCGTATTTCTCTTGCATTTCTTTGAGCCGTTTAATGCAGGATTCTCCCAATCTGGCTGCATTGTCAACTAGGTTTTCGTCAGCCAAGATATTAAGGGTTGCCAGTGCTGCTACGCAAGATACAGGATTACCTGCAAAAGTCGAAGCATGTGCACCAGGATCCCAATCCATAATATTTGCTTTCGCTACACAGGCACCAAGCGGTAATCCAGCAGCAATGCCTTTCGCAATTGCAATTACATCTGGTTCAATGCCCCAATGTTCAATAGCAAATAACTTACCTGTTCTCCCTAAACCAGTTTGAACCTCGTCATCAATGAGTAACATATTATGTTTAGCCGCTAATTTTCTTAAGCGTTGAAAATATCCATCAGGTGGGACAACAATACCACCCTCACCCTGAATAGGTTCAAACAGAAAACCAAGTGTTTCTTCTGGTGGCAAAAAGGTCTCGAAAACCACTTCGTCAATGTAATTGATGCATTGAAAGTCGCACCCAGGATATTCTTCTTTGAAAGCACATCGGTAGCAGTAGCCAAAAGGAACATGAGTAACTCCAGGAACAAGCGGGAAAAACCAGCGTCTCTGAACAACTTTAGATCCAGTCAAACTTAATGCACCCATCGTTCGCCCATGAAATCCTTTAGTAAACGCAACTATTTGAGGTCTTCTAGTGTGCCATCTAGCAACCTTAAAAGACGCCTCAACAGCTTCAGCTCCTGAATTTGTGAAGAACACTCGTTTGGGGAAGTTACCAGGTGTTACATTGCATAATTTTTCTGCAAGTAGCAGGCTTTCCTCATAATAAAAATCTGTGTTCGAATAATGGATAAGTTTTGTAGCTTGATTTTGAATTGCCTTTACTACCTTGGGATGAGAATGTCCAACATTAACCACGGAAATTCCTGCGTTGAAATCTAGATAAGTATTTCCATCTACATCTTTCAGCAAGCAATCCTTTGCTGAATCAACAACCAACGGATAGAATCTTGCATATGAAGGACTGATATATTTGTCATCTAGTTCCAGCAGTTTCTTGGCATTAGGACCCGGTGGTGTTACCTTGATATCCGGAATAGTTTTAAGCTCAACCAAATTCAATCACCTAGTAAGATTATGTTAGGACATTATAAAAAAGGATACGTTCGCATTTCGGATAAATAAGAATCGGTTTAGGCACTCGCTTCTTTGAAAAATGAAGTTTGTTATTAAAAAAAACAATAACTTGTCTTTCTTACACCTTAATATGGTTTCACAAACAAGAATGTATAAATATCATAAGCAATGAACGAACTACATTTGTGATTTGACCAAGCGTAGTTAAACTTGCAAATCTAAGTCTTTGACATTTAGCCTATGAGAATTAGGAAGTGGAGTAAAGTCAGAATGTCTGAGTGGAGAGAATACTGCAGCGTTGTGACTAATTGGGAAATACAAAATTATCGTGATACATTCTAATCCAAAAGAGGGAATAACTTGAGTAGTGAACAATTGTTTGAAGGCATAAAGAATGCTATTGTTGACTTAGATAGAGAAGAATGTCTTAAATTAGCCCAAGAGGCTCTTGATGCCGGAATCAATCCATTAGAAGTCATTGAGAATGGGCTAAAAAAAGGCATTCAAATTGTTGGAACGAAATACGATGACGGCGAGTTGTTTATAGTAGATTTGATGATGGCCGCATCCGCTATGAAAGCTGCAGTCGAACTCCTTGAGCTTCATATTTCAGCAGAACTGAAACAACAAGCACGTGCTGGAAAAATAATTATTGGGACAGTAGAGGGCGACGTTCACGATATTGGGAAGACAATTGTGTCAACCTTATTAGCAGCCAACGGATTCGAAGTAATCGATTTAGGAACTGAAGTGCCCTCCTCAAGATTTGTGGAAAAGGTCAAGGAATTAAAACCAGATATTGTTGGAATGTCCGCTCTCCTAACAACTACAATGCCACAAATGCAAGAAGTCATTGAGGCGCTAGAAAAAGAAGATTTACGTGATTCAGTAAAGGTTATGGTAGGGGGGGCTCCAGTTACACAAGAGTTTGCAGAAAAGATTGGTGCAGATGGTTATGCAAAGGATGCGGAAAAAGCTGTAAAATGGGCTAAAGCACTTACCTCTTAAATTACAGTAAAAGGTAGATATTTCTCTATTCTTATTTTTCTTTTTTTGAAGGATGCTTGCGTCTTTCACAGTGCCTTTTCAAGATTTTCTAATCTCCAGAAAATAAAAGGAAAGATTTTTTAGGTGATGCTGCTTTTATAGATTTTTAATTAATTGAGTAAAACAGAGAATCTTCTAGCTAGGAGGTCAACTTTTGACTGAATTCACAATGCGTACTGGTACGGGAAAACCACTATACATGACTAAAGAGCAAATTCGGTCAGACCTTGAAGACGGTACAAACTGGGCTACTACAAAAGCAAAAATACCAGAATTGTCAGGTAACGAAATAGATCATATCTTGGGCATACTTACGAGGCCAGGCAGACAAATTGGGGTTGAACAAGGCAAAGGAATTGTTTTAACTACAGATGGAGGCACCTCGAGATATACAGGAATTTGTCGATACTCAGCTATGCCTGTATCAAGAGAACAAGCGGTAATAATCGGAGAACGTTTCATTGGTTTCGATACGTTTGAAATCGGACACGCTGACTACAGTTTTAGACCAGTAAAAACAATTGCTATGGATGAGGCAACAGTAATTGAGAATACCGAACTCAACAGCGTGATTCCTGTGTTCTATGGAGCTATGCCTAACCTAGGAATCTATTTTCAATCGCAAGGTGGGAAATGGCCGTCTCCTACAGATTTCATGAACGAAGGTAAGATTGACGAGGCAAGAGCGGTTCAAGAGTCTGCTGCAGAAGATATGACAAATGACATAGTTTACGTGGCCAAAATATTTGCGAAAACAGGCCTTGATGGTCTTGATATAGATACCACCGCTGCAGCTGGTGACGCAGATTTCTATGGAACGTTAAAAGCCATTGAGACAATAAAAAAGGAAACTGATTTAGCATTAGAGGTTGGCATGGCTGGCGAAAAAGTATTTGGATTACATGCAGATCTTAAATATGAAGGTGAACGATTAGCAGGTATGTGGCCACATCAACAAGGATTGATGGTTGAGAAAGCAGGCGGTGATATCTTCGGCGCAGTTATTAATACAGACACTGGAAAATCTTGTCCTTGGAATCTTGCACGTTCAATAACTTTTGTCAAGGAGGTTATGAAGACCGTCACTATTCCAGTACATCCAAACATGGGTATGGGCGTCGGTGGAATCCCCATGTGCGAAGTTATTCCTATGGATGTCGTGACTCGATCCGGTGTCGCAATGGTTGAACTGACTAATTGTGATGGAGTATAGGTAGGAACAGGAGACCCTGTTGGTATGGATTTGGCTTATCGGATGAGCATTGGTATGGGCGGCATCGGCACAGCTGGTGATATAGTAGCACGCCTTCAAATGACAAAGAGAATGAAACTTGACGCTGCCAAGGAATATGTCGCAAAGAAATTAGGCGTTGATCAATTTACGCTTCATGATACGCTTCAGATGAGAGATATTCGCGATGAAATTGAGCTTGGTTCTATTACCGCACTTCCAGGAAAGGCCAAAGGCATTGAGAGCAAAGCTAGAATCGCAGAATTCTTTGATATTAAAATAAATTCTGTGGAACGGCTTAAAAAGAAACTCTCTTTAGGCATTTAGCATAGTGCTGGCAACGAAATCAACTGAAAGATCGACAAGGCTTGATTGGGTTGATTTCAGATGGGCGCACCCCCGCAAGGGGTCAGCACATTTATTATATTTTTAAAAATAGTCAGGAAGCCACCCTAATTGTAGGGTGGTAGTTCACGTCAAAAGTATTCGAACCTTATGATTTCTGCGGAATTAAATTAAAAAATAGATTCATCCGTTCTGCAACCAGTGAAAATATGCAATGGGTGTATGGATCTCTATATGGATGGAGAAACTGTTGAATGTATTATTGAATAGCATTTACTTAATTGGCATCTGTTAGATTTTTTTCAATTTTTTTCTTTTCACTTCTTAATTTGTCTATAATTGCTGAATAAGCACAATTCAACAAGGGTAAAAAGATAAAAAGAATGAATATACATCCTAAAAAAAAATGTGTGTAGGATGTGGGAATAAGTGGATACTCCAGAAGGTTATATGGAAAAACACATTTCTATCAAAAAAATAATCCTCTCAATACTGGTAACCCTCTTTATTGCTTTCATGACCTATAGTCTAATTGTACCTTTGTATTTCTATTGGGTCTCAGCGCTTGTTGCAGCCTTTCTTCTTTTAATAATCAATAGACCCCTTTTCATAAGATATCTAAATTTTCTATTCCGAGTAAGAATGAGGTCTCGACCTTCATATGTTGGCATAATATTTTTTCTAATTTTCATACTTGCTTCCAGTTCAACGGCAATTACGTGGCAATACGACTTTTATGTCGCGAACAGGTTTGTTGACGAACTTGGATTAGAACTTTCAGATGTTGAAACACCATTTGAACAGGGTATTACGCCAGACGCCGTTCGTTTGGTTGACAGAAACTTAGCGTACACAATAGCCACCAAACATAAAGCTACCTTTACTGCAAGTGCAGTTCTAGGGTACGAACAAATAGGCGTCTATCAGGGCCATGAAGCATGGTACGTTCCTGTCATAGAAGAAACACTGAATTCAATGAGAGTTAGAGCGGTTGGGTTTATTATAATCGATGTCAATAAACCATTTCAGCAACCGACAATAATCAAGCTAGAACAAGATGCAACAGTTATGCCGGATCTATTTTGGTATCGAAATCCTGATTATAAGCTATATAATCAAGACACCAATAGGTATTACGGCAGAAATTATTACACAGAAATCGACGGAGAAATTCGCGTTATTGTGTTGTCTCATAATGGTTTTCTATTCCCCCATGATGCAAAGGTTCATGTATTAAGCTTAGCTGGCGAGATAATTGAAGTCCTCTCACCAAATGAAGCATACCTGAAAGGTATTCCACAAGTGTTGGACGAAGAGGCATACATTGAATTCTATGAAGATGCATTTAGCGGATTTTTGATGAAAGATAAAAGCCTAGATATGTGGGCAGGATATCTTGCAGAAAAAGACACCTTTGAACCTAGTGAAATCCTTCGCTATATTCACGACCAACAAACAGGTACAACAATTGCAGTAACAACAACTCATCCAACCGGAAATCCTTCATCTATGCACGGAATGTTCATCTGGCGTGGGACAAACGTTACATATCACAATATAAGAAGAGCTGGATACATCAGCGCCGATGAAGCTCAGCGGGAAGGAACCAAGATTCCCCAATTAACAATTTTCGAAGGTCTTTCTGCGTCGATGAGACTACTCTATCCCATAACATATTCGGATGGCACAGTCAAACTTGCATGGTTTATTCCATATACTCAAGGAGAACGACTTGTAGCCCTCGCTATTGTAGATCCAGTAGACACTTCGCACATTGGCTATGCAACGAAGGAGGAAGCTACTGGTGGTGAAGGTCTTGCTCGTTTAGCAATGTCTCGATTTTCAGGGATATCAGTAACTGGTGGATCTGGAAACGAAATTCAAGGAAAGATAAAAGAGCGATCGACCTGGATAGAGGATGGAAA
>JAEOSO010000121.1 GCA_016840315.1 Candidatus Borrarchaeota archaeon
AAAAATTAGCTATCGAACTGCTTCGTCTAATTAGAGAATTCATAATCGATGAACCTTCCGATGTAGTAGTTGTGAACTTTGGAAATACCGGCATAAACTTATATCAAGGTGGTAAAGGATTCCATGCTGCTGCAAATGCTGTTAAAGAAGGTGGTATAATCATCGGAGTTGGTCCCTGTCCAGACGGTGTAGGGAATCAACCGTATGAAGATATCATGGGCGAAACAATAGGTGAATCTTTTGCATTGGGCAGAGATTGTGTAATGGATGAATATTGCAATGTTGATAAGTTTTTAATTGGTTATCAGAAAATAATTGACCTATTTAACATACTATTAAAAGTCGGTAAAGGAAATCTCCGAATAATTTCAGAAATGGACTCAGAATTACTGAAAAATGTCTTTCGTATAGAAAGAATAGCAAATGGCGAGAATGCACAAGATGTACTGAAGAAATTTTTTGCTAGATTGTATCAAACAAATCCCAACGCTCGGATACTAGTTCTTAAAGATCCAGACATTCTAGTCAAAGTCAGCGTCGCTTAAAATTCTTTTTTTCTCTTAATTATTAATATATTCAAGGTTTTTGAACGCTCTTTTATTTTTCACAGAATATTGGAAACTAAAAAGAAGAACTCTCAATTTCAGTTCAATCAAAAAAGCCATTGCGCAGCAATATTTTCACAATCGAAATACAGTGATTCCCATTGGTGGCACCCTTTAGAAGGGATGCCATTGCCTATCTCTTTTGTTAACATTTTTAGTATAACGAAGCTATTTGTTATCTTCACGTTTTTTGTGGCGTTAATTTTCGTTCTCAAAGAGACTGATTCTCACTTCTTCTAATCAATTCATCGCCCATTTTCTTCAGTTGATTCCATGCTTGCTCTATATCGGAAATAGAGCCATCCGTTTCAGTATAGAGTGCAAAAAACTTTAGGAACTGTCCGACTAATGGATGGGCTATAAGTGTAAGGGTTTCATTCGTAATATTCACTTTGGCAATCATAGCTGATGAGATTTCTGTTGTGGTACCTAAAATATCTTTTACAATCAATCTATCTCCATTTTGAAGTGCGTATACCACATCTTTTGCAATTTGTTGTGATTCTCCATCTTTGTTTAGCAAAACTGAGAGTTCACACAATTGATTCACCTCTTTATATTTCTTGCAATGAATTTATTAAAGTAGTTTTAAGTTATTACTTGAAAGAAGAAAAAGCAGACATCAGTTCAAGTTACGCGGAAAAACCTCGCAATGATATATACTCTGAAGATCATTTAAGACTAAAAGTGAGAACTATGGCATTTAAATACGTTACAAAAGCCGATGGATCGAAACAAGACTTTGATAAAGAAAAAATTATAAAAACTGTCTTACGAGTAGGAGGAGGAGAGGTTGATCGAAATACGGCAGAAAAAATTGCTGACGAGATTGAAGAAAGAAGCTATGAAGGCATATCAACCAAAAAAATCCTCGAAATGCTTTTTGATGAGTACTTAAAGCCATATAAAACAATCATACCCTTTAGAAACAATTTGCGCAAATCTATCTCTCTTCTCCGTTCAAAACCCGATTTTGAGATCTATATCCAGTTGTTACTGGAGCAGTTGGGTTATACAATCACTCCTAATTGTATTTGTCAAGGAAAATGCGTGGAACATGAAATTGATGTCATTGCACGAAAAGGCACGGAAACAATACTAGTAGAAATCAAGCATCATAAAAATCACCATACCCCCACCGACTTAGATGTTTGCAGAAATACGCGTGCTGTATTTGAAGATTTAGTTGACGGCTATAAAGACGGTAAAAATGCGCTACCCATAACCTCCGCCATGATTGTTGGCAATACGAAGTTCACGCGACACGCTGAAAGATACAGTAATTGCAGGGGAATCGAACTACTTGCGTGGTACGATTTGGAATCGATAATCGAAAAGAAGAAATTTTATCCGATTACCTTGCTTAAGGGGCTGGATAAAAAAGAAAATCATAGATTAATCAAAGAAAACATTATCACATTACGACAATTAGTTGAAACTGATGCTAATCAACTTGCAAAAAAGCTTGAACTTGAGCATGAAATTGTTGAAAACTGGATTTCGAAATCGAAGCAAATTCTTTTTGACTAAAAAATTTTACCTAACAGCTGGGTAGGAGATAATTGTGAATCTACGATTGTCCTGGGCATTAGAATTAATAAGATTAATAAGAATCACAATTCCGCGCCCCAAATATTGTAGTAAACATGGATACTCAATTACTAGTGACACGAGCACGATTGCCAAAACTAGTTGAACACAAACAGCCAGATCCATTGCTGTAATTAAAAGATCATTAAAAAGTTATTTGGTTTCTTTTACGAGTTCCAACAAATTTTGCAAAATCATTTCGTCAGATAAAATTCCATCTGGAGGCGTAAGAATACTTTTCATATAAAGAGGAACAGAATCCATACGATATGCGGTTCCACTGACTTCAATTCCAGATAATGCCACTGGAACGACTATTTGTGAGATTCGTGTTGTTGGTGTCATTTGGCGATCCATTGTGATGAGAGGAATTTCTTTCAGATAAGAGGCCAATGAATATGGCAATGTGGAAACAGGATCAGAAGCAATACATAGCATTGCATCAATTTCTTTCTTCTGTAGTAGTTCTGCAGTTGTAGTTTCGCCAGGATTAAACATGGGGTATCCTCTACGGAAATCTACACCATAAGGAAATCCAGTTAGCCAGCTAGACACATGATTATGCCCAATCATATTGAAATGTCCGATCATGGGAATGGCAACGACTTTTGTAAGTTGATTAAGTTCGGCAACAAATGAAAGAAGATTGGAGACATTGTGGTAAGTACCCGCACTCATCAACAAGCCTAAGCCAAAAAAAATTGCACAAAAATCTGCTTCTTTAATCAATTCAAGCAGACGATCTACTTCTTTTAGAGGTAAATCGGCTACGGTTTCTATGCCGGGACGATATCCATTCAAAAGAGAACGCAAAACGCTAATTATTTCGAAATCGCGATTAGGTTCTACTTCAAGAAAGCGATCAGCAATATTGGCAGTTCTTGTCTTACGGATATCGATGACGACAACCGTCCGTTCCTCTTTTCCAGCTTGTCTGAAAATGCCACGAGGTACAGTAGTAAACCGTGACATATGTCGTGGGTGCGATTCTATAGGATTGGAACCCCAATATATTATTACATCAGCCCTATTCATGACTTCACCAAGAGTTGCGGTGCTCCACGAATTCTCTAAGAGGGCCGAGAGAGATACACCGTGACAGAAGGAAGACGTGCTATCTACAATTCCCTTCAATTCTTTAGCAAGTAGAATGCCTAATCTTTGTGCCTCACAGGTAGTCGCACTCCATCCATAAAGGAGCGGAGATTCCGAATTCAACAATATTTCTGCAATTTTTGAAATTGCGGTATCTAAATCAACCTCTTTAGTAGTTCCATTCATCTTCATTGTTGGCTTGAGGAGTCTATTAGCATTAATATCAAGAAACTTTGCGGTGCCTTTAGTGCAAGCATTATAATTCGTTATTACTTCATTTTCCTTGAGATTTACTTTTATATCGTCGCAGAGGACTCCACATCCAGGGCATATTACATCAGAAATCTCTTTTGACAAATTACCAACTCCCTTGGTGGATAATAATCCAAAAAACTGAAAGTTATTGAAGTATTTCAATTGCTTTCGTCGGACACATGATTTCACATACTCTACAATTTGTTCTAGGAGGTTCGTACCTTCTACAGCTTTCTAATTTGCAAATTCTTGCTAATCCTTTTTCTACCAAAAATATTATGTCGGGGTGCTCTTCTTTAATCCCCTTTCCGCCTGAGGTTTCTGGTGCGACTATTGCATTGGCGGGACAACACACAACGCAATTACCACATCCAATGCACTTTTCATCTTCAAGAATGATTCCGGTTTCTTTTGCCTGCTCAAGTGGTGCAATAAGTGCTTTGAGTTTTTCGGCTTTTTCTGCATACTGTTCTTCATCGAAGAGTGGAGTGCATTGTTTGAGTTCCA
>JAEOSO010000122.1 GCA_016840315.1 Candidatus Borrarchaeota archaeon
AGATCATCGCGGTTCGAATGTAATAGCCCATACGCCATCAGAGTCAAACGGTCCCATCACCTTGACTTATATAATATAGATTCAAGAGGTCCTGCTGACTGCGCTATCGGTTTACAATGGGATTTCGGGCAACTAATGCCAAAGAAAGTGATCAACTTGCCAATAGTTTTTGCTGCTGGTATGGATTTGACAAATTTCCGCTCAAATATGGAGAAGGGCATTGCACTTCTAAAGCAAATAAAAAATACGAATGATCCCCCCTCGTAAAAGCCTCCTAAGGTGGGGAGATGGGCGGTGAACGCGACCGCCAGAATATTTATACATTATATTCATGGTGAATTAAAAATGGAAATAGAAGGTTACGCATTTCCTGATGATCTCTATTATTCCGATCAGTTTTTATGGGTCCGTATAGAAAATGATAACTTAGTGATCATTGGTATTAATGAACTCGCTGTAAAAGCAGTAAAGGAGTTTGCACTCATAGAAATATTCTTTCCAGTTGGATATGAAATTACGACCGGGAAACCAATAGGTGCATCTGATTCGTGGAAGGGAAGTCTTACACTATATAGCCCAATTTCTGGTAAAATTGCGGATGTGAATCAAGAAGTGGAATTTAACCCTCAGATAGTCATAACGGATCCATATGAAGCGGGATGGCTTATTAAAGTCTCACCTACTAATTTAGTTTCAGAAAAAGATGTGTTGATGAAGGGAGGGAGCCCTGAACTCGTAAAATGGGTGAAGGCGACTATCAAAAAAGTTGTTTAGTATTTAAATCGCAGAAATGTTCTTTTACAGCGTTTATGATAGCGGAATTTTTTTAAGGAGTTTCTCTAAACGTTCTACAGTTGAGCGAATATCTGTTTCTTCTACTCCAATACTTGCGTTTATTGTAAGATATTGAGTAGGATATTCATCATAACATGTACCAAAGGTGGAATCTGGTTTAGGTAAACCACGTGGTCCTGTAACTCGTGAAGTATACAATTTAGCCCCTATTTCATGCGCAATTCTTGGTTTTGTAATTGTCATTGCGATCGCAATAGGGTGGTCTACCTCAAGCAAGCGTTCTCCAAATTTTTCAGCTAAGTTTCCCAGTAAGTCTTTTAATAAACTATAGCAATTTTGCTGTTGCTGTATTAATTCTTTATATCGATTTTCTCCTAAAGAAAGAACTGCTGCCAAAAATTGAACTACTGGTCCAGCGGTTGCTCGCCCTGCATATGAATGCGCAACTTTTCTCAAGAAATTCTCATCTGAACTGGCTATAATAGATCCTCCAATTGGACACAAAAAGTTCTTATCTGTTGATTGAATTATTGCATCGACACGCCCTTTAAAAATCGCGCTTCTAATCATCTTCATGATTTTAGGTGATTGTACGCCATATGCGTTGTTTATTATATGCGGAATTCCTTTTTCTTTAGCAATTTTCGCTATCGCGATTACATTATCTGCTTGTCTAGGCGGGAAAAAGGTAGTTGTTGTCAAAATCGCTGCAGTTTGTCCATTTATTGCTGCTTCGATTTCATTTGGATCAGAAACAACAGTGTCACCATCTAACTTACAAGGTATTATTTTTGGATGCAGGCCAACAAGTGAAATGGCATTTAAGGGAGATTTATGGTCTATTCGAGGATATATGACATCTCTTCCTCCTGTAATATCCCTTGCCACTTTTAATGTGAGTGAAATGCTCATTCCTGTTGCTAGAGGTAAAATATACGCACCTTTGATGTTTTCTACCCCGAATTTTTTTAATATATCTTCTGATAGCCTATTAGCAATTTGATACATCAAAGATCCGCCTGCTGCCTTTGGTTGCGGATCTATCAGTACACCACTCCGTCCTACGCCATGAACAAATCCAGCCGCTAATTCTGAAATCAATGGTGATGCAACTCGTGCTTCTCTTTCACCTATACGAGCGGCTTTTGGATCTTTATCTGTGTCCATAGAGGACAAAATTTTAAGGAGTAGTCGGATAGTATCGTCATTCCATCCTTCTTTTGGAAGTTTTCTTTGCTCAAGAAGTATTTTTATAGGTTTTAATAGTGTTTCTTCCAAAACGATAAGACCACGATCTAGCATATGTTCTGGAATCAAACCCAAAAGAAGTTCTTTTGGTAACTTCAACGGAATCACTTCCCATATTTATTGGAATGCTTGTAAGTAGTTTTCTTGCTTGTCAAATTAAGATATAGTTCATTATAATTCCTGATAGTTAATAAGATAAACCTTTTAAACTTAAACTGTAGAACTCCACTCGAAGAACTAAAATACATGATTTAGCAATGAATCTTTCATCTTAACTTTTTAAGAAAGAGATTTAAATGCTTCGCTTGGTGTTAAGGGCCAATTAATTCGGCGAAAAATGAGAATCTCATTATAAAATTGATGATAAGAGAGTGAACTGAAATGACCGTGGAAGTTGAACTTAAACTTGGTTCATTTACAGATTTAAAGACTGATGTGATCGATAAAGGAACGTGTACCGGTTGTGGTAGTTGCGTTTCTGTCTGCCCAACTCTAGTTATAAAATTTGTTGATGATATTCCAACCCTTCAAGAAACTCCTGGCGAGGTACCTGAGGGGGAACCACCTGTCGGCAAGTGCATCGAATGCAAACTCTGTTATTTTGTTTGTCCTGTTACGGAATCACTTGCACCGCGTATGGAAGAATTGTTTGGCACAGAAGATGTCTTTGGCACTTATCTAAATCTCTATAAAGCAAAAACTACTGTGCCAGAGATCGCAGAAGTCGCCCAAGATGGAGGTATTGTCTCTACCATCTTAGCATATGCATTTCAACAGGGCCTTATCGATGGGGCAATTGTCTCAGTAACAAGTGAAGATGACCCCTGGGTTCCCGAGCCAAAAATTATCACCTCGTATGAGGAATTGCTTAAATCCGCTGGCACACGTTACTCACTCAGTCCAAATATTGCTTCCCTTGCTCAATACAGGGAGGTTGTTGAAGAGTTATTGGCGCAACGTCCTGTAGGCGAAGATTGGCTTCGTTTAGCGTTCGTTGGAACACCTTGTCAAGCACTTGGTGTGAAGAAAATGCAAAATGCCTTAGAAGGCGTGCAGATCCGCCCAGCAAATCTTATTACTTTGAATATTGGGCTATTTTGCATGGAAAACTTCGATGCAGCGAAATTACACCAACTTATTCAAGAGAAGACTGATCTAGCAGTAGATCAGATACGCAAAATGGACATCAAAAAAGGCGCTCTACACATCTTCCCAAAGGGTGAAGTGGAGGCCAAAACTATCCCCCTAGAGGAGACTACTGAGGCTGTTAAAAGCGGATGCCATTCATGCGAAGACCTTACTAGTTGGTATGCCGATATAAGCGTTGGAAGCATAGGCACACCGGGTGGCTGGTCAACAGTTTTTGTCCGTTCACAAACCGGCAAAAATATTTTTGAAGGTGCTGCTAGGGCGAAAATGATTGCAAAAGAGTCGCTTACAGAAAAAGGCGAAAACCTTTTGCGCCGATTAACAAGTAAGAAACAAGAAACCGGCAAAAAATACAAAGAATCTCATGCCTGAAAGTGGGTTTCCGCATCAGAAGACGAGAAATTTAACCGAGTTGTCAAAGATTTCGTTAAAAAATTGAAGGAAAGGTGTCCTAGACCATTCAACGGGTCAAATACGAAACAATTATAACTATCGGAAATGATATTCCACTGTCATTTCGAGGAAATTGATACAACGAACTATAATGAACAATAATGACGAACTATGAATGGGCGCTCAAAGTTTTTAAATAAGCTATAAGGTAAATGAATGAAAAGAAAACAAATTAATGTTAACGAATGAAAAGAAAACAAATTAATGTTAACGAATGAAAAGAATGCTGAATGAAAAGGATGCTAAATGAAAAGGATGTGATCAAATGGCTCTTAAAGTAGCTTTTCTCCAGCTTGCGAGATAGGACTTCCACTTGGAGGATCTACGTAAATTGCTGGGGATGCCATCAGAGTCTAGTTGACATGCATGAGAAGTT
>JAEOSO010000044.1 GCA_016840315.1 Candidatus Borrarchaeota archaeon
TTTTTCCCAAAGTGGTCATCTGTTTTCTTTGTAAGTTACTAACTTCATTCTTAGGGTAGAGAACGACAACCTTAATTCGATTCATTTCATAAAAGGCAGACGCAACAGCCCCTCCTGTATCGCCACTTGTTGCTGTGATTATTATAACATTTTTATTTTCTACTTCAAGAAAATATTCCATCAACCTTGCGAGCATTCTAGCTCCAACATCTTTAAAACTACTTGTCGGTCCTTGGTCAATATACATCATGTAATCGTGATTGCTAACATGTCTTATGGGAATTTCAAAATTTAAGGCCCTGTTTATAATGCGTTCCAGTTGTTTTTTAGGGATTAAATCTCCAATAATCTTCGAAAGGACTCTAAAGGCAATTTGTGGTAATTCTAAATCGCGAAATGAGAAGATTTCTTCATCTTTTAGCCGAGGGATTTCATCTAACATGTACAATCCTTTATCCGGGGCTTGTCCTTTAAGGATAGCCTCCTTAAAATCTACCTTTTGAGCATTTCGATTTGTAGAATGAAACATTATCATTTTAAGTCACTTTAAGAGTCTATGTACTTGAGTTTTCTTGAACGAATCTCAGCAGGATAGATCTTAACTATCTCGAAAGTATCGTATCGGTTTTTGAATGTTTCGTGCACGTTTACATAAGAGTTTTTTGCAAGATGTAGACACGTGAGAAAAAAAGATCATCAACGAGCCTAGAGAGCACCTTCAATGTGCTTTTTATAGTTGTTTGACCGAGGATTAAAATATCGGAAACAAAGAGGTAAATAGATTGTTTAAAAAAAGCTTTGGCAATGTTCTAAAACGCAAAGAGACAAAACTACCCTACGTAACATCGCTTGACTTTCATGCTTTAAAGAAAAAAGAGAAGGTTATCGAAGGGGTTCCGGTTGTCTGCACAAGTTGTGGAGGTATTTTGACTAAAGCCAGTTTAATTGAGACTACCAAGCTAGGTCGCGGCTGGAACTGCGAATTTTGCGGAACCCTAAATATTATCGCAGTTGATGTTATACTACCAGATGACATTGGAGATGATATTGAGTGGATCATTGAAAAGAAACCAGAAGATGATATCACAATAGAAACTAAAATCGGAACAGGAACAAAAGAACATATTATCGCCGTTATTGATGTTTCGGGTTCGATGGACGATGGAAAACTAGAAGCGGTTAAACACTCTCTAACTCAATCACTAAAAGATCTAAAGATGAATGCGCCATATTCTCGTTTTACTTTAATAGCTTTTAGCACAGAAGTGTTTCTTTTTTCACCGAATGGTGAAAAAGTCCTTCAGTTGGAAGGAGATGCACTCCATTCAATTTCCTTAATTGAAAAAGCGTTCACCAAGACAAAACTTGATTTTGCACCCATTTCTGACACTGCTGAAAAATGGATCAAAACAGTATCTCAACTTAGACCGTTAAATTACACTTCTCTCGGCCCAGCTCTCTTAGGAGGGATAACTCTTCTAGGACGGATTAGTGGTGGAGGACGACTGATTTTACTCACTGATGGTCTGGCCAATGAGGGATTAGGCAATTTAGAAAGTTCTGCCACTGGTAAGAAATTCTACAAAGAATGCGCAGCTAAGTGCATGGAAAAGAGCGTAACTGTTGAAGTAATAGGCGTGGCGCCGGAGGATGACAGCAGTAAACTAGCGCTCGATGTCTTAGGGCGATTAGCAGATTCTACTGGTGGAGAAATATTCTACATAACATCTTCCGAGGTGCAAAAAGCATTTGAACAATTAAGAAAGCGGGAATATCTAGGTCGGGATGTGAACATAAGAGTAGTAACAGATACAACATTTAAGACACCTGCACCAATGAGAGTTGGTGCTGTGACAAAAGACAGGGAAGTCTTCTTTGAACTAGAGATAGCAGCAGAAGAAGAGATCAAGAAAAAAGAAGTTCCTATACAAGCTCAGGTCACATATATCGATTCAGAAGGAAACAAAAGGTTGCGAGTATTGACTTCACGTTCAGCAGTGGTTGAAGAAGAAGTAGAATTCAATAAAGCATACGACGCAAGAGTTGTTACTACAAACGTGGTGCAAGCAGCAGGCGAGAGTTATTACGAAGGTAAGGCTGAAGAAGCTAAAGGAAGATTGAAGGAACTAAAAGACACCCTTGCGAAACAAGACGGAATTCAATTCCAAGAAGAAGCGTTAAATGTCTTAGAGGATCAAGCTGCTGAGATTGATGAAGAAGAAGCTGAAATAGCTGAAAAGGCTGCAGCTCCAAGTGCAAGGGCGGCAAAAGCTCTCAAACGCAAAAGGACAAGCGAGGAGGACCTTTTTTGAGTGCGGCAAAGGTCCTTAAAAAGAAGAGAATGGATGAGAAGAGCCTGTTCAGCTGAGCACATCTTTTTTTTAAATTTTTTATGTTTCATAAAGCCGCAGACAATTCTTATGCTTTAACTTAAGAAACTCTTGTGAGATGAATATCGACTACATCGCTTAGTATTGCGCTTGCGGTTTCTTCACCACCAGCTCCTCGACCAATAATTGTTATTTCTTTTGCCAGATCTGTTTTCAGTGATACAACGTTCAGCGTCCCGTCTACCGCCAGAGGAGACGTTTTTTGTATTAGACGTGGTGCTACTTCTATTTGCCCGTCTTCAATGGAACAGATATGCTTGATAACAAAATTATCGGTCTTGGCAAGTTCGATGGCTTCTGGAGTCACTTTGGTTATACCTTGAATATAGACATCATCAATACCTTTATTCATGCCAAATAACCCGTTTGCCAGTATTACGGTTTTACTTGCAGCATCGAAACCTTCAACATCTGCTGTGGGGTCTGCCTCTGCATATCCCAACTCTTGAGCTGTTTTTAATGCGCTCTCAAAAGATGTTCGTTCATAGGTCATCTGAGTAAGAATGAAGTTGGATGTACCGTTCAAAATACCACTGAGCGAATGAATAGAATTGCCCTGTAATGTTTCTCTGACTAAGTTGAATACTGGAATTCCGCCTCCCACACTACCTTCATATCGTAAGATAGACTCATTTTTTTGAGCAAGTTGACTGAGTTCATTAAAAGCTACGACAAGAGGGCCTTTATTTGCAGTAACAACGTCGCAGCCTTTCTTTATCGAAGAGATGATATGGGATTTTCCGGGTTCTCCATCCTTAATATTGGTTGGAGTTACCTCTATAACAAGATCTAAGTCGAGATCATCGATAGTCTCTAGGAAAGAGAGTTCTTGATGCCAAGAAGGATGAACAGTAAGATCTTTTGAACCAAGTATACTCTCCAAATTCAAACCATTTGGATCTATTAATGCCCCTTTACTTGAGAAGATTCCTTTTAACGAAATGGAGAGCTCAAAATTTTGCTTTAGAAGGTCGCGTTTATTTAAAAATACCTGTGCAACGCCTTTTCCAACACTGCCATAGCCTACTAGCGCAATATTCATCGATTTCAACTCCTGATTAAGAAAAGTTCTTTTTCTTGGCAGATTTCTTTGCAAAGATTCAGGGCTTCCTGAATCGTCTGTTCGGTATCGCCAACAATCGATAACTTCACGGTTGAAACGTCCTCTTTCTGTGTGATTTTTGCATTCACTTCATTCACTAGAACACCACTGTCAAGAAGACGAATAATTGTATCTGTGATATCCTTCTGAAAAACATGTCCGATAAGGATTACTACATGTTTAAAGCCGACAAATTCCTGAGCCCATTTTACTACATGCACACCCTGATTCTCGATGGCATTCTTAATGTCTTCAATCACATCGATGTTTTCAACTTCAAAATGAATTGAAACGGGTGTAACGCCTTTTCCAACGCTTCTTGACCTGTGGTGAATAACTTGTAAAATATTTCCTCCTAGAGCAGATATGGGTTCTAAGCACTTCACTAGTTCCCCTGGTTTATCAGTCAGTTCAACTTCCAACTCAATTTTCAAAAGCCCACCACCCGGATAAATAGTTCTCCAAAACTAACTTTACATAAGGTTTATAAGGCAGATGTAAGATAGTGTGCGTAACTCCTTCTTAAGGGTGTTGTTGTACGAGAGGTGTCAGTGTTGTGGAGGTCTAGTTTTTTCGCACGAGAGGCTTCGGTGTTGTGGAGGCCTAGTTTTTACTAAGATGACACCATCGGATTGTTTAGATTGCATCTCTCGGTTTTCTACTGAAATATCTTTTTTAGAACAAGATTACAAGCTTAATTCTTTTTCAAATGAATTTACAGTGCCCTTTTGGAGATATTATACCAGTTATAGCTTTTATTGCTATTTTAGCTTCTATTTCCGCTTCTAAGCGGGGATGCAGCGATTTTGGAGGTTTTTTGATGGTTAAAGATTCTACAATTGTGGTAAAGTTTGGAGGTTCATGCCTGGAATCGGGCGAGGCTATTGGAAAAGCTGCAGAACATATCTTCAATGAATATGCTCAAGGTAAAGGTCTTGTTGTTGTAGTCTCGGCTTTAAACGGTATGACAGACAGACTCATCTCGCTCGCACAATCTTGCACCAATGGAAAAGTAAAATTACATGAAATGGATGAAATTCTCGCCATGGGCGAACGAACATCAGCCAGATTGATGATGAGTGCACTCAATAGCAAAGACATGGAAACCGTCTTAGTCGATCCAGAATCTGATCTATGGCCTATCTATACAAATTCAAGACATGGAGATGCCGAGCCAGACATTTTGGAAACACGCCAAGCGATACAAGAACGTATCCTACCATTAATCAATGAGAACAAAGTCATTGTCTTTCCAGGTTTTCTTGGTAAAGACAAAGACACTGGAAAAATCACAACATTAGGCAGAAACGGGAGCGACACCACCGCGGTATTGCTTGGAAACTGTCTAGATGCTTCGGAAGTGATTTTAGTCAAAGACGTAGAGGGTGTTTACTCTTATGATCCTAAAAAGGTAGGTAAAAGTGCAACTCTTATTGATCACTTAGATGTAAAGGAGGTTATGGCACTTACATCAGCAGGGACAAAAGTCATTCATAATAAAGCACTTCGATTTAAACTGCCAGATATGAATATTCGCATCGTGGGATTACATAATGGACATATTTCGAAAGGTGGGACACTAATCAGTGGTGCGGTACTCCCTGACCTCCATGCCTCACTTTTTGAGCAAAAATTGCAGATGATCACCATAGTCGGAAATAATGTTTCTAAAGCCGAAAATGTACATGCGCTAATTGACGAAATACAAAAAGCTGGAAGTGAACTTGCTGGGGCATCACTTGAAAGCGGATCCGTTATTTTATATGTAACTATTCCTGATGTCGGCTCAGACTCTCTGGTTGAAATTCTCCACGAAAAAATGATTGAAGCTAAGATTGGAAAGGCATTAACCAATCATAATGATTTAGCCCTTATCACAATCAGTGGACGAGATCTTGAGACTACGCCTGGTATTATAGAGCGCATTAGTTATCCTTTCACTGAAATGAACCTCTACGGTTTTCTCACAATTAATTCAAATATCCGTGTTTTTGTAAAATGGGATGAGAAAGATCATGCAATTGATCGTGTAAAAGAATCTCTTAATTTGTCTAATTTATAATAAGATTATAGGAGGTAATATAATGAACGGAAAAGAAGTTAGATTAAATAGAATTTTAAGAAATGGTAAAGCACTTATCATCCCCATGGATCATGGAGTGTCGATGGGTCCCGTTAAAGGCCTTGTAGACATGGATGACACCGTTTCCAAAGTCGTAGAAGGCGGTGCTAGTGCTGTCTTGCTACATAAAGGTATCATACGGTCTTTAAAGACCGTGCCGAACAATTGCGGAATCATCGCCCATTTCTCTGCAAGTACATCCTTAGGACCAGATGCAAATAAAAAGGTCAGAACAGGATCGGTCGAAGAAGCTATCAGACTCGGTGCAGATGCGGTCAGCCTGCATATCAACATAGGCTGTAAAACTGAACCAGAAATGATATTCAAGCTCGGAGAATTTGCTGACAAATGCGATCAATGGCAAATTCCGCTGATTGCAATGATGTACGCTCGAGGAGAGAATGTAAAAGCCCCTTTAGATCCCGCTAATGTTGCGATGGTCTGTAGGATCGGTGCTGAGCTTGGTGCGGACATTGTGAAATGCAATTATACAGGATCTCCAGAGACTTTCAAA
This sequence comes from Candidatus Borrarchaeota archaeon, assembly GCA_016840315.1. Classification (GTDB taxonomy): domain Archaea; phylum Asgardarchaeota; class Sifarchaeia; order Borrarchaeales; family Borrarchaeaceae; genus Borrarchaeum. The sequence goes on from JAEOSO010000044.1 coordinate 6,129, forward strand.
GACGTTGTAGCAGGATGCCCAGTACCAGTTGTCATTGCCGGAGGAGCGAAGGCTGATGACGACAGAGCGTTGCTTGAAATGGTAGAAGGCGCAATGACGGCAGGCTGTGTCGGTCTCACGTTTGGAAGAAATGTATTCCAGCATGAAAATCCTACACTTATTGTCAGAGCCGTTTCGAAAATTGTGTATGAAGGGCTCACTGCTGAAGAAACTTTGGAGGTAGTAAAGATCTGATAAATAAAGAGCCATTTTCAATGATAGAGAAATTTTTGAAGAAACAAAAAAATTGGTAATAAACTACACTCAACAATTTTTTCAACTATATGATTTCATAAAATATCTTGGTGATATGGTAATGAATGCAAAAGAACTCTGGATAAATGCCACTCATAAAGATCTTGATTGGGACCAACGTAAGAAGTATATTACTAAGTCATTAGAGTCAGGTGCCTCTATTATAATGGTCAAAGAAGGAGAATCAAGTAAAATAAAAGAATTAGGCAGTATAACAACGCTTGGAGGGACCGATGCAGATTTTGAATTAGTGAATATCGTATCAGATGACGACATCAAGAACCTGGATGAACATAAAATTCCATATTTCGCGATTAACTCAAAAGACGATGAACGACGAGTAGTAGAAGCATCAAAAAAGGTACAATCAGTTGTTGTTGAAGGGAGCGATTGGAAGATTATCCCACTTGAAAATCTGATCGCTGAAATCAAAGAGTGTAAGATTATCGCTGTTTCTAAAGATATTGTCGAGGCGAAATTGAATATAGGAATTTTAGAAAAAGGTGTTGATGGGATTTTACTGAAACCTGATATGCTTAGTGACATAACAAATGCTGCAGATTTACTGAAAGACGCGAATAAAATGAAAATCGAACTCACTAGAGCCGAAATCATTGCTATAAAAGAAGTTGGTATGGGCGACAGGGCATGTGTTGATACATGCTCAATGTTAACATTAGGAGAAGGGATGTTAGTTGGATCGCAAAGCGGAGGATACTTTTTAGTTCATAGTGAGACCGTTGAAAGCCCCTACGTAGAAACACGACCTTTCCGAGTGAATGCAGGAGCTGTTCACTCTTATATTCTTGTTAAAGACAAAAAAACGAAATATTTATCTGAAATTAGGGCTGGTGATGAAGTCTTAGCCGTTAAAAATGATGGTACAGCACGTCTTGTCATCGTTGGACGTTCAAAAATAGAAAGTAGACCACTTCTTCTGGTGGAGGCCGAATACAACGCATCTGTTTATAAAATACTTTTGCAAAATGCGGAAACCATCCGCCTAGTCGATGGGAGCGGTAAACCAATATCAGTAACTAATCTCAAGACAGGAGACATGATATTAATTCATGCTGAAGAAGGAGGCAGGCATTTTGGCACAAAGGTTTCGGAAACGATCATTGAAAAATAAATTATCATTGAAGGAAGAGCTGTTTTCATAAACGAATTTTCTTTTTTCTTCTTAAAACATTAACAATTTTTTTCCTTTAGCCTATCTAAAGTGCTCTATTTTTTATATATCGATTTCTTATTAAACGGGCACACTTTAATGCAAATACTACAATCATTACCCTGTTCGCACCAAAAACTGAAGCAACGTTCTCCTTTTGCAGTCCATTTTAATACTCCATTTTTAACTTCTTTCTTGCCGTTAATTGCTTGGGCTGGACAGTTTTCAACGCATTTATTACATTTTTTTTCACAATATTCTTGTACCCCAAAGTCAATTGGTTTGTCTGGTTTCAATGGAAGATCAGTAATCACTTTGCAGATTCTTACTCTTGGTCCGAAATCTGGCGTAATCAACATTCCGTGTTTTCCCTGTTCACCTAACCCCGCATCAATTGCAAGAGGAATACTCAACGCAGTATCATTAGCGCACGGAAGAGCACGATAACCTAAATTACGAATATATTCGGCCAAGTGGCTTGCGACAAAGGCCATTTTGGAGTATCCAAGCCCAGTTGCTGCAGAAACTTCAACATCCGACTTGATGAATTTCTCATAATCCATCTCTATTGCCATTACAATAGCGAATTTGAAATCCTCAAAGGAAATATTTATTGTATCATTTTGCCCGTTCAATCTATTATACGAATGAGAATAGACCCAAAACTCGCCTAATTCAGTTAGTCCAATTAAATCTGCACCAAGAAATCTTCCTGCATTTTTTATTTTCTCTGACATGTCAGCGGGATCGCTAATTTCAATCTTTTGAACCTCTACTTGTGAATCAATGTTCTCTTCACTACGTGCAAGACTTTCCCATGAATAGAGGCCCTCATTTCCATGCATAAACCCTGCTTGATTTCCTAGGCTATCTGCTAGATACCAAGCAGCGTCCCTAAGGGCAAAATTTTCAACTTGATTTCCCGTTTGGATTCGGTCATTACGCCTTTGCCGGTATTTAAGTTTTAATGCTTGAAAATCAGGATCCCAAGCAGTCTTGCTCAGTACAGTCTCTTTCTGATTTATGCGTTTGAGTGGACCAATCATTTGATACGTTGGTTTTTCAACAATCTTCGCTCTCAATTACATTCCCCTTCTGTAAAGAAAAGATATGTGATTAAACTTTTAGATAATCGCATTTTAGAAACTCAGATGAACAGCAAAATGATCAGAGATTATTCCGAGTTGTAAAGCCAATTCTTTCTCTGACATTATCTAAGGCTTCTTCTACTCTTTTAAAAATAATAGTATCAGTATCTTCTGTAAGCATCTCAGTAAGAGGCTGGATTACGCGTTGGTCGCCGATTCGTCCAAGGATTTGTACAGCTTTTCTTACAACTCCTGCATCCTCGTCCTGCAATGCATTGATTATCGGTTCGATTGCAAGTTCTTCATCAAGGTGCATTAAAGACTCAGCAGAACGCCATCTAACCCCAGGATCCTCATCCATCTTTAAAGATTTAAGTAAATTCACAATTGCGCCTTTATCTCCAAAAAAGCTTAGAACTTCTACAATTTTCCTGCGGGTTCCTGCATCCTCTTTCTCTAACGCATCAGTTAAGGGTATTACAGCTCTTTTATCTCTAATCGCTCCTAAAGCCTCAATGACTTTCCAACGAACACTTTCATCAGGATCTTTTCTTAACGAATCAAGCAACGTAAGTACGGTCCTTGTATCCTTGTATTTTCCTAACGCTTCTGCTGAATAAAAGCGAACCTCGTCGTGCTCATCATCTAATACTCCAGTTATTGGTGCTACAGCTTTTTCTGCACTAGCTTCAATATATCCTAGCGCCCATGTCGCATTCATACGAATATTGTCATTGTCTTCATCCAAAGCCATAATAAGGGGATCTACTGCTGAAAACCCGATTTTCGTTAAGGCTGAAGCAGCCCAGCCACGAACCTCTCGACATTCGTCATTTAACGTTTTAATTAAAGGATCTATCGCACGTTCATCCCTAATTGCGCCTAAAGTTCGAACAACCTCGCCTCTAACATCCTCATCTTCGTCAGTTATTGCCTCAATAAGTGGCTTGACAGTCCGTGGATCTCTAAGATTACCAAGAATATATGCCGTATTTTTTCGGACAATACTGTCTTCATGTTTCAAAACATTAATCAGTATATCAATTTCTTTGCGTCCAAGAGTGCGAAGCAAAAAGACTACATCATCTCTTAAACTTGAACTTTTATCCTCTAATTCGTAAAGAAGTCGTATTATCTTATCTTCGGTAGCTTCAGGCGTATCGTGAAGTGGGCCTGAAACGTTAACACGTTGTGGAGAAGGTGTAATATTGTTTTTTGGATCTTGATCCATAATTAGATACTTTATAAAACCTATTTTTATTTTATTCTCTTTTGTGTCAAAATCGAGTTTATGTCGTCAAAAAAAGAATAAACTTAATCTGAAAAAGCATTTTTCCAAAATACAAGAATGATGAGTAAAATAGAATTCATTCAAGTCTTAACTACAATTTTTCTTTCTTTGCTCAATGATTTCTTTGATTTTCTTTTCTGCAACTTGATTAAAGGTCTCAAATAACATACTAAATTCAGAAACTTTGTCCATTCCAATTTCATTAAATATGTAGTTGTAGAATTTTAATAATCACCATACCATCAAACTTTTGAAAAAGAAGTTGGTTTACTTAATATAACCTTTCGCTTTGAGTAATTCAGCGTTTAAGATACCGCCGCCAGCAGCTCCTCTTACGGTATTGTGACTTAAACTCACGAATTTCCAATCAAATACATTATCTTTTCGGAGTCGACCCACGGTTACAGCCATTCCTTTATCATTATCTCTGTCCTTCCGTGGTTGTGGCCGGTCTTCATTGTCAATATATATAATTGGCTGCTTTGGTGCAAAAGGCAAATCCAGTTCTTGAGGTACGCTTTTAAATTCCTTCCAAATTTTTAAAATCTCCTCACGATTCGGGACTTTATCCTTGAACTTAACGTTGACTGAAGCGGTGTGGCCGTCAACAACTGGAACTCTAGTGCAAGTTGTACTTATTTGAATTTCTTTATAATTCTCAATTCCTTTTTCACCAATTTTTCCCAGTATTTTTAGCGGTTCTTCTTCGGATTTAGCTTCTTCACCACTTATATATGGGATTATGTTGTCAACCAAATCCAACGAAGGCACACCAGGATAACCCGCACCGGACGTCGCTTGTAGGGTTGTAATAATTACTTTATCTATCTTATATCCAGCTTGTTCCAGTGCATAAAGAGGGGTCATGTAACTTTGCAGAGAACAATTTGGCTTGACAGCAACAAAGCCGCCGTTTTTAATCCCGCGGTTCTTTTGTTGGATTGGAATGATATCTACGTGTTTGTGATTAATTTCGGGTATTAACATCGGTACGTCTTCTATCCGTCTATTTGCTGAACTATTACTGACTACTGGAATTCCTTTATGTGCATATACAAATTCAACCTTTCTGGTATCTTCCTTTGGAAGGGTCATTGCGGAAAATACAAATGATACCTCCGGATTTAATGAGTTAAAATCTTGTACATCCCTGACAAGTAAACTCTTGACATTTTCTGGGATGGGAACTATCATCTGCCATTTCTTTTTTACTGCATCGTGATAGGTTTTTCCTGCAGACCGTGGTGATGCGGCAACATCTACTATTTCAAACCATGGATGGTTTAATAATAATCGAACATAGTTTTGTCCAACAACGCCCGTAGCACCTAATATGCCTATTTTGATTTTATTCATTTTTTATCCCTTTTCAGATAATTAATTTTTTCACCCAATTCGAAAGTCTCATGGAGTGCCCTAACGGCTAAGGCTCCATCTTTTTCCTTGACGACAAAACTGATATTTAATTCTGACGAACCTTGCGCAATCATTCGCACATTAACTCCCTTTTGTGCGACAGATTGGAAGACTTTCGCAGCTACCCCAGGGGTGCCTTTTAAGCCTTCTCCTACTACTCCAATCACACATATGTCGTCTTCGCTACGAATATATTTAATATAATTTGTATGCGCAAATGTCTCTTTCAAGGTTTTTTCTGTCTTTTTTAAGTCAGAGCGATTAACAACGACTGAAATGTTTGCCTCACTGCTACTTTGTGAAATCATTATCACATTTGCATCAGCTTTTTCGAAAGCACCAAATACAAGTGCGGCAATCCCAGGCGTGCCTATCATGCCGGCACCGCCAACTTCTATGATCCCCGCATTAAATAATACGCTTACTGCTTTTGCGATATTTTCGACTTGTTCTGACCCCTCTCCGACGATTACCGAACCTTCCGCATCCGGTTTAAACGTATTTTTGACACGAACCAGAATGTTTTCTCTTTCCATGACGGGTTGCAAGCATTTGGGATGGAGAATCTTTGCACCAAAATAAGCGAGCTCCATTGCTTCTGCATATGATAAGGAAGGTATAGTCTGAGCATTTGGCTCAATATTTGGATCTGTTGTCAAAACACCTGTCGTTTCTTTCCAAAAAATTATTTCTTCAGCCTCAATTGCAGCACCAATTATCGATGCAGAAAAATCTGTACCACCGCGTCCTAGTGTTGTGATAATGCCATCTTCAGCAGTCTCAGCAACAAAACCAGAAATAATTAGGGTGTATCCTTGTTCAAGGAGAGGTAAAAGAGTTTGTTGAATTTTCTTCATAGAGAGATCCCAGATGGGTCGAGCGTTGCCAAAGCGGTCATCTGTGACAATTCCAGCCTCATATCCCGATAAATACACCGCAGGAATATTCAAGTTCTTGACTGCACCCCAAAGAATTGGGGTAGACAGTCGTTCACCAAAGGACATAACTTTATCTCTAGCCTGTGAACTCAACTCTTTTAACAAAGAGATACCAATCAATACTCTTTCTAATTCTTCGAGAGTTTCAGTAAGTTTTTGTTCGATCTCTTTTAGGATTAACTCATCATCGATACTCTCTTCTGCAGCTTTCAGATGTTTTTTCAATAATTCTTGAATAAAATCTCTGAGAACTTCTTTTTTAATGTCTTTTTGAGATCTTTCTGCGCAGTCAATTAACTGATCGGTAACTCCTGCCATTGCTGAAACCAATACGATGGTCTCATTACTTTCTGCATAGGAATTGATAATTTTGGCCACGGTTGAATAGCCCTTGCCTACAGATGCGCCACCAAATTTCATAACAACACGCATAATTTGCCTCAGCCTCTACTTTTTGATAGATATAATTTTTGATAAGAGATAGACATCAAAAAACCTCCAACACGCCACATCAAAACAAGATGGGCGCGTTAATACGTTGTCGTTGTTCCTGGGAAGAAGCTATAGAAAACACGTAACGCAGTAGTATCGCTGAAAATAGATTTCA
>JAEOSO010000003.1 GCA_016840315.1 Candidatus Borrarchaeota archaeon
GATCGCCTTAAAATCTTCTTTTTTGCCCTTATTATCTACTTATTTTCACTTTCTGTTATTCGGGCCTTTCATTCAGAAGATGAATTTAGTTACTTCTACTTAGTATATTCTATTGTGGAACATAATAGTTACATAATCGATCAAACGGTTGCAGGACATCATTTGACCAACACAGAAAATTTCGTATATTATAATGGAAATTGGTACTCTAAATACCCTCCCGGGTTACCTCTGCTTTCAATCCCATTTTATCTTATCGGAAGATTTCTGTGGCTGTCATTGGGGTTCGATGGATTCCCACTTATAGTTATGTGCTCCATTAGTGCGTTTTCTTCAGCATTTTCACTTGTTATAGTTTATGAGTTCTGCACATTTTTCAACTTCAGTGATATTGCCAAAAGATTAACTACTATCACTTATGGATTTGGAACAATTGCGTGGGTGTATGCAAAAACCTTTTTCTCGCACTCTACAGCTACTCTTTTTGTATTATTGAGCCTATACTTTTTCATATCAATGACGCAGGATGAAAATACGAATTCAATATATATTAAGTCAACACTGTCTGGAATAGCGATAGGGCTTGCTACTCTCATTCGCTATACGAATTTTCTTTTTATATTCCCTTTAGCCTTCTATTTCTTCCTAAAAAAAATACCTTTGAAAAAGACGCGTGCGGCATTTTTTGCTCTCCCACTCCTCTTGTTTATTCTATTTGCTGGCTGGTACAATTTTATATGCTTTGATAGTCCTTTTATTACGGGCTATCATTTGAACCAACTGTATGGGAACGAAACAGAACGCTTTACAACCCCCATTTACATCGGATTATGGGGTCTTCTTATTTCTCCAAAAAGAGGTCTATTTATCTATTCACCTGTTCTTTTATTTAGCTTTGTCGGTATCAAAAAACTCTACACTGAAGTGAAAGAAGAGACCATTCTCTTTGTAAGTTCTTTTGTGCTTCTTTTGCTATTCTATTCTGCATGGTGGTATTGGCCTGGTGGTCTTTGTTATGGACCTCGTTTGCTACATGAAGCCATTCCAATGTTTACAATTCCATTAGGAAAATCCATAGACTCTTATAAACATAAGCGGGTATTTTGGATCGCCTTTATTCTACTCCTATGTTTCAGCATGTATGCAGAGTTTGCTGCCGTGGCTACTGATTTCATTACTACAGATTATCCAAAGTCTTTTGATGAAATTGGACTGATTAGTGTATCACGGACTTTATTTAGTGGAGAATTCGATACTGTCCTTAGCCATCTTTTCGGAATCTAACTATTTACAAATAGACTTTTGCGGTCTCATAAGATTTCTTTATATGGAGTTGACCATTATTTACCACGTCCATATGGCCAGGTGCCAAGATATCAACGTTCATCGAAGATAAGCGTTTAAGAGAATTTATGAGATCTTGGCTATTACCTCCTGGAGGCAGATCAGTTCTACCAAAACTTCCATTGGCAAAAACAGTATCACCTGAAAATAAGATGCGTTTTACTTTTTCGTAGAGACAAATACTTCCACAAGTATGTCCAGGCGTGTGAAGTACTTCAAAAACAAATTCATCCCATTCAATAATATCGCCTTCTTTTAACTTGGAAGTGATTGGCGTTCCTTGCAGTTGAACAGAAAAAACTGCTGCTGCTGTTGCCCTCTTATCTCCTTCTTCGACATAACTTGACTCGTTTTCGTGAATACAAATATCTGCAGACGTATATTCCACTAATTTATTCAATCCACCGATATGGTCGATATGTGAGTGTGTTAAAACAATCTTTTCAAGGTCTTCTACTGGGATGTTGGATTTTTGCATTGCATCAGTTAGATAATTTGCATTTAACCCAGTATCGACAATTAAATGTTTGTCTTGTCCTATCAAATAGACGTTAGAAGTAAAGCTTTCTGAAACACGGAGCATCTTTATTTTTGGCGTGATTTCGATAAGATCTGTCAATTTAAACACATCCAAGTTTAAATTGTAGGTATTTGGAATCTAATTCCTTTAAAAAAGTAATGAGAAAAGAGTCTCTTATCTTCTAAATATTTCAATACATGTAAGACTCATTTTTTCGTACTCTTTGCTATTGACCAGTTTTTGTTCGAACAGCTGCTTTAATCCATCATAGATCATTGTCTCGATCTCTTTAACCTTTAAAAAATTGTTTTCATTACAAACTGTGTCGAAAATTCTTCTGAGTTCTTTACGTTCCTTCAATGCTGTTTCTAGACGCTGTTTAACATTATCGAAAAAGAGCGGATCAATACTGACTGATACTTTTTTGCTCAGAGATTTATATTTCGAATGGAGGTAACAGGGTGGAATCACAAAAAATCTCGTTCCTTCCTCATCTTCTTTGTTGACGAATTTTGTGACATAACACGGCAAATAAGAAATAACAGCGTGCTTTGTAAGAGCGGCAGGAATAGACCCTGAAGGAACGATGAGTTTATTGAGATCTTCCAGTTCTTCATTTATTCCTTTTTTCAAGATCCTAATCATTTCTAAGAGATTATCTCGCTTGGATTCTAACATTCCACTTGAAACGGATATTGAAGCAAGTTTTTCTTCAAATTCTTTTTTTAGAAGAATAATACGTTCATTTTGCTCTGATACTAAGTTGTTGTATTTCGCGAGAACTTCTTTAATTTCTTTATGAAGAGAATATTGAAGATCATCAAATTTCATCTCAATCTTGTTAAGTGTATCTTCCGTATCATGGAATGCTGCTTCAATACTATTTAGTAAAAGTCTCTTTTTTCGTATATTTTCTCTAAACTCTGCTTCAAATTCTTCGTGTGCCTTTGAAGGCGTAAACTGCAAGATTTGTCCAGAGAATTTTATAAGTGATTTTGTGATTTCGTCTAATATCCTTGCTTCTTTTTGAAAATTGTTATTAAATTCTTCAATTTTGCGGTGTGTATCATTTTTTTTGCTCTCAATTTCCTTTTCTCGCTGCTTTACAAATTTTTCAATTGTCTTTTGCACTTCTTCTTTTAGAATTCCATGTTTATTCGAAAAATCCTCTTCAATTTCTTTTACTTTACTCTCAAGTTCTCTCTTCCAATCATTCGTATTAGTTATGATAATATTTGCAAGTTGTTCTAGGCTCTGTGTGGCTAATTGGTTTAATTGAAAATGTTCTTCAAGTTTGGATCCATGTATAACTGCTTTATCCTTCGACAAAACAGAACGAAGAGGTTCACTGTATATTTTGGAAGGTTCATAATACTGTACAGTTGGCAATATATTTAACATTGCTTCTAAAAAGTCAGGTTCAATTAGTGCATCAATTTTAAATTCTTTTTTAGACATTTGATCGAGCAAAACTTCACATTTGTCGAGAGCATAAAGAGAATTAGATGCAGATGTTTTTAAAATATCTTCGAAAGATATGAGATTGATCGGAGTTGTAATGGCCTTTTTTTGTGAGGGTATTGCAAATCCATCAACTATTACAGATCCTTGATTAGTTTTTATTATCCAAAAAGGCCATAAAACTTTAGCTAAATATTCGAATGATTCAATAGGTTTCTTACGTAATCTTCCTCCTCCCTTTTCTCTCACGTCCTCAAATATAGCGAACATAAGGGCAATTTCTTTTTGAAAATTGGCAATTTCTTCGCCATTCTTATCTACAAGGAAAGGAATAGCTATTATATGTTCCATAATTTGTTCTTGAATCGCTTGAACGATATTATCAACCTCAGTTTCGAACTCCTTAAAGACACTTACCTCTCCATTCCAATTTTTTAGAAAAGAAGCCCCATATTTCTCCACAAAACTCGTTTTAATCTCTTCTAAAACTGTTTTGAACGTACCAAGCTGTTTTTCATCATCTCGATCTATGCTCATCGAAAAAATAAGATCATACATTGGCTCATAAGAATAAAGAAACTTAAGATTTTCCATGTCCATAATCTCTACAGATTTTTCACCTAACTCTGAAACAAAGGTGAAAATAGCTGATGTAAAGCTACTTAATAGATCATCGTCTAAGTTAAAAGATCGTTGAGTCCAACTGAAGATGTTTTGACCAGAGCTTTTTAAGATAAGAACATTATGAATTGGCATCGCGATGAAATCCTCAGAGCGCAGTTATTATAACGCGGATGGTTTATGGTGCTAAAGAATTGCGATAGGCATTCTTTTGATTGTTGACAAATAGATGTGATAAATAATTGCAATATTCCATCATAATAGTCTTTTAAAAACCTTCTAGTAAGTATCTACGCATAATGCTGGGTACCTTTGTCTTCCGTAGTGGAAGGGAAATGGTAGCCCGGCCCAGATTCGAACTGGGGTCCAAGGATCCAGAGTCCTTGATCTCCAAGATTCAGTGAAGCATCCTCTAAAGTACTCCCACCAAATCCGCTTGGCCACTACACTACCGGGCTATGTTATGAAACTCGTTCTTACTTAATGAAACGGCCAATTTAACATTAACGGTGTTATTAGGAAATGGTGTCTTTTATCGCTCTTTGCAATAAATAACGACTATGAGTGAAGGCGCCGGTTAATGCCGATAATATGGCTGCAGCAGATATTAACATAAAAGCGATGAAATCCACTGTACCATTCACTAAAACCACATTGAAGTTAATTGCAAGGGAAAAAATTGCTAAAAAAATTCCGGTAACCAACCCTCCATGAAGCGGCAAGATTCGCGGGATTTCTTGGATGAACATCCCAGAAAAGAACCCGGCAAAGAAGATTCCTACGAATAATAGAATATATGAAATAAGTGTACTCGGATCTGAAACATAAGTTCTAAAGCTCATAAAAAATATGAAAATTATACTCGATGTAGCAGAAGAAATAACGCCGCCTGCAATGAGTTTTTCAATAGAAGGTGTCTCTCTAGTCTGTTGAATCAATTTGCTTCCTCTCAATAAATTTATAGAAGTTCACAGCCCCCGCCTCTGGAAGTCCCTATCCTTTTGAGTGGGGTAGTTGACAGTCACTGAAATATTTCAGGTATTGTTGCTACGATAGTGTCGATATCTTCTTTAGAAATACCGAAGTAAGTGACCATTCTTAGTAAATACTTTCCCATTGAAGCCATCTTTATTCCTTTATCTTCAAATCGATCTTGGATCTCTTGGGCAGTCCATGGTGTTTCAGAAAGGTCAATAACAATAAGGTTAGTTTCTACAGGTTTTATTTTGATATTAGGTACTTTTGCTTTAAGTTCATCTGTAATTAACTTTGCATGCAAGTGATCCTCCGCTAATCGATCAATCATGTTATTGAGAGCGTATATCCCTGGTGCTGCGATAATACCTGCTTGCCTCATACTTCCTCCTACTATCTTACGGTTTTTACGTGCTCGATGAATGAATTCTTCTGTCCCTACAATTACTGAACCTACGGGGCATCCTAATCCTTTACTCAAGCACATTTGCACACTATCAGCATTCTCGACTAAACTAGAAGCAGGAGTTCCTGAGGCTATCGCGGCATTAAAAATTCTCGCACCGTCAATATGAACTGCTACATTGTTTTCATGTGCAATTTTAGCAAGAGTGTCTATATTTTCCTTAGGGATTACGGCTCCTCCTCCTGTGTTATGCGTGTTCTCTATACACAATAATTTAGGTTGTACACAATGCTCATTATAAGGCCGGGTAAGAATTTCTTCTACATCTTTTGGATCCATTACGCCGTTGTTACCTTTAACAAGAAAAGGATATGCACCAACAACAGAAGTAAATCCACCCGCCTCAAATAAGTAGGTATGGCATTCTGCTTCAAGGACGATACCGTCACCACGATTAAGGTGCGTCATAATTGAAACCAAATTGCCTTGAGTTCCACTTGTAACTAATAATCCTGCCTCTTTTCCGAGTTTCTTCGCTGCTAGCGCTTCTAATTCAATAACTGTTGGATCCTCGCGCCAAACATCATCTCCTAATTTAGCTGTTAGAATTACTTCTAGCATTTCGGGCGATGGCAAAGTAAAGGTATCAGAACGTAAATCTATTACCATTTTTGTTTCATCTCAGTGTCTTTTCTTAATATCATTAATCCTATCTAAGTGCTTCGAATATCTTATTAGTTGGAATAGGTCCTTCCCTGCAAACCTCAGGTGGATCAAGAGTCAAATCAAGGATCGTAGAAGGAAGTCTTTTTGGAAGAATTCCTATATCTAGATATAAATCTACCTTATTTCCTAATTGATCAAGAGCATCTTTTACCGAATATGTGTCTGGCCTACCGGATACATTTGCACTAGTTGCAGTGATTGGAACACCTGCACGTTCTACTAAAGCAAGCGCAATAAGATTGTCCGGCATTCGTATACCAATTGTTTCTTTTCCTCCACTCAATAGATCTGAGACTGTATCTTTTTTTCTTAAAATAAGAGTCAAAGGGCCGGGTAGAAAATGATTTGCTAAATTTAAGGCAGATTCTGACACGTAAGCATAGTTTTCAGCCATTTGTAAACTTGACACGACAATATGGATTGGTTTATGAAGTGGTCTCTGTTTAAGTTGGAAGATTCTCGTGACAGCACGAACGTCAGTTACATCCGCTCCTAAGCCGTATGAAGTATCGGTAGGGAATACTACCAGTTTTCCTCGTCGTATGAAATCCGTTGCAATTTGAAGTTTACTCAATTCAATTGCAGTTTCACTTAGTTTTAGTATTATTGGGGATTGTGCAGAGATAGACCTCCCTCCTAAAATGCAGGGCTCAGTATGATTTATCCGACACTAGCATTTTTTCTAATTTATAACCATCTATAGAAAAACTGCCATATTATCGAAATTTTTAAGTGATGCCTGAAATGAGTACATTTGATAAAAGATGCCTCCTAAAACTTTATGTGCGCATTTTTCCGCTTCACAGGAAAATGTCTTTTTTTGTCTCTTAAAACATGCAGTTATTCCAAGTGAATATGCAGAACGGGTGTGCAAAGGGGGCGAACCCCTTACAGAGGCATGCATCAAAGCATACGAAATTGATAAAGTAAAAAAGGCTATCGATGAGAGAGTTACTATCGATAAACTGATTACTGTAGAAAACATGAACACAGAAGTCCAAAAAATTGAAGATATTTCTTCAGCTTCAGATGACAAAGAGTTGGACTTTCTTGAAGAATTATTACTAAAGGTTCCAGATGCAAAAGCGAATCTTAAAAAGATGACGAAACCATCTCCACCACTGTCACCAACATCACCGCCACCAAGACCAAAATTATCTCCGCCGCCGCCACCGGAAACAACGATAATAAAAACCAAGAATTATTCTGAAAAAGCTGAAGACTATGAGTCAATGGCCCAAAAAATGCGTGATTCGGAACTCTATTCAGAGGCTGCAATCGATATTTGCTGTGCAAGTTTGGCGTGGATGCTTGCGAATGACATTCCCCAAGCTATTCGTTCACTAAAAGTTTTTGTAGACACACTTGACATTTCTATTAAAGAACAAGTTACTGAGCATCCCGCGTTTCTCTTAGCCAGAGCATTGATATCTGCAACTTATCATAAAGACCATGGAAAGTTCTATGAAGCTGAAGTATACACGCGCGATCTCTACTCAAAACTGCAATACGGTGAGGATAGAATATTCATTGCTGAAGCAATGAAAAAAATTGAAGAGATGTTAAAAAATCAATGGTAAGTAGAAACTGATTTGCTTTCAATCTTAAGTCTCTATATTCTAGATTTTGGTAGTTATTTCAAGCCCATCGTTACTTACCGGCACAAATTTACTTTCATATTTTTTAGAAGAACGAACATAATCCAAATATTCTTTCATCGATTCTGCAAAGCGACCTGCATTGTCAGCAACTACTACGCTTCCTTTGTGAAGTTTATCCTCGATTAGTTTAAAGTATTTCATGTATTCTCTTTTGGCAGCATCTATAAAAATTAAATCGAATTCACCCTCAAGTTTTGGAAGAACCTTGAGTGCATCTCCGATTATTACCTCTATTTTTGGATTTATCCTAGCCGTTTCAATATTATTCTTCGCTATTTTTGCCTTGCCTTCGTCCTTTTCAATTGTGATTAAGTGAGCATCGTTATCAAGTTCTTTACCCATCAGGATGGTCGAATAGCCGATGAGCGCTCCAATTTCCAATACTCGCTTAGGTTTGACCTCTCGGAGGATATCCACCAAAATCCTACCTCTTTCGGAGCCAATAATTGGAAGCGCCTTTTTTTCAGACAGTTCTTCAATTAATTTCAAGATTTTGTCAACTTGACTCAAATCAATCACTAATCCAATACTATCAAAAAAGATGAAGTTTTGCTTTGACCTAGCAAAAAAAAGTCTTTATCAAAAGCAGAAAAGGGGGATGTTACCCGCTTTGGACACCTTCACTCATTGCGGACTTGTGAAAGCAACGTAGCGGGTTCTACTCCCCCAATGCAAATATAATCAGCGCTGTTTATAAAAATTTGGATCGATTTTATTCGTTTAAGTCGTTGTAACTTTCCCAACATATATCTGAATAGATTTTTGCATCATCAAATTTCTTAGTACCGGCTCCACGAATCAAATACAGTCCGTCGTAATACGCTTTGACTCCATCTACTTCGCCAAGTTGGATTTGCGTCCACGTTTCAGTATCCGCTTCAAAGACTACATCCGCATTTTTTTCGTAAGTACCCTCGACGACATTTACCTTGTCTTGTTCAAAAACACAGTAAAAGGGGTCGGGCTCTCCGTCTAAAATGAATTGAACGATTTTAGGTTTCTTTTTAGCCCATTTTTTCATTTTTTCTTTAGCCTTTTCACTTCGGTTTATCTTTTCCATTCTTGTAAGTATTTCCGCCTTTCCAGATCTTTTGACTCCGCCTGATGGTTTTGAAACGGCTTTAGGAGCGGATGGTTTACTTTTAGATTGCCAACTCTCAAATGCGTCTTGCCATTCGTCAAATATTGCCCCTTGTATTAAATCAGACCCTTCTTCAAATGATATCGCCTTAGCCGCTAACTGCTCTCGTAATTCCTTCACTTGTTCGCGATATCCATTCACGACGCTTTCTGGCGCTTTTTCAAATGATTTCGGTTTTACATCATCAATTGAATTGCCTTTGATTTCAATTTTAATCAAACTAAGTGGGCCAAGATTCTTTTGCGCTGCAAGTTGAAAATGTGTAACGCTAGCTGGATCGTATCCTGCGATGGTGGCTCCTACTGTATCTACTGCCAGGAGATTGTCACCCGCAAGAATAAAGCCTAATTCTATTGGATCTCCTTTTAGTGGACCCCATCCTTCCATTCCGACGATTCCATCAACAACAATCAAGTCAGAAGGAAACGCGGTGTTTATATCTACAATGATCTCATTGAGTCCTCTGAAATGAAGTCTTCCTTTCTTACGTTCTGGTAGAAGTCCAAACATATTTTTTAGACTAAGTGTGATATCGCAGAAAACATGAGATTTAAATACTGGGACGTTAATTATTTTATCGGCTTCTGTCAAAACTTTCGAAACCGATAACTTTTTTGTGATATAAGCATCGGGAAGATCAATAGTCACCATTTCTCCTTCACTTAAGTTGACGACCTGTACATCAATCCCCGCGGTTGACTTTAATTCTTCTATAGCTTCTTTTGAACCGGAGGATAAGTACATGAGGTCAAAGTGTTGGCTTGTAGCTTCTGATTCACCTACAATAATCTTAGAAGGATTACACGAATCAATTAATTTGATTAATGTAGTGAGCACTTTGGGATCCGTATATGATCCTTGTTTGTTTGGAACTCCTCCGCACCAATTGGGATGAATGAAAACAGTTTCTCCGTTGTTTACGAAACGGCTAATTCCGCCTAGCAAATTAATGGCCTTTTCAACAGCAATTTCAGGGTCTTTTTCTTTAATAATGGATGCAATTGGCATGCAATTCTACCTCCTACGTTAGTGAGTTGAAAGAATCATAAAAATCGAGTGTGTACTTTTCCCTACCTTTAGATCTTATAAGGATATGTATATACTGTGGTCTGAGCATCTTGACACTATCTAGAATGACCAATAAGCAGAATGTGTGTCCTTAACTTCTTCTAAAACTTTTTTTGTCTGTGCCAGAATTGCTTTGTCATTGATACACGATGGTGGCTGAATTGGTTCCTCTAGAGGGAAATTAATGTCTGCCAATCCTAAGATGATTGATGTCCATCCATAAGGAAGTACAATTGGATTATATCCGCTACCGATCAAACTAATTCCATGGGATCCTGAACTTTGTATAATCTCTCTATGAATCGCCCCCATCCGTCTTAATCCATTCAAAGACACTCCCAGATCTGTTAATTTATCCGAAAAGTGAGGATCCGAGCCACCATTTCTGATGATTATTTCAGGTTTGAATTCCTCGACTAAGGGTACAACAATTTCCGAATAAACCAGGTCATAAGAAGGATCGTTTCCATACACGGGCATTGGAATATTTACATTGTAGCCCTCACCTTCCCCCCTACCGACTTCTCGTATATAGCCTGTCCCCGGGTAAAGTGTGGCCGGATTTTGATGAATGGAAATGAATAATACTTCTGGCGTTTCATAGAATATCTTGGCGGTTCCATCTCCATAATGAGCGTCTGTATCTAAAATCAAGATCCGCTTTGAGCCTTGTTTTTTTCTAAGATATTCTGCACAAATAGCAACATCGTTCACGATACAAAACCCTCCTCCTGAATTTGGGAAGGCATGATGCATTCCTCCTCCCATACCCACCGCAAATGGTGCATTCCCTTCGATTACGTATCTTAGTGCATTTAAAGACGCTCCTACAACGTTCATTGCAGCTTCAAGCATGCCAGGTCGAAGTGGAGTATCTAATGAGAGGGATTCGTATCGTTTTTCTCCTTGTTTTATTATTTCTAGGTATTCTTCGTTGTGAACGAGCAATAAATCTTCAAAAGAACAAGGTCTCGATTGGATAATTTTAAGTTGTGGGAGTTCATCTAGACCTAATTGTTGAAACGTGATCAGAAAATCACTAAATCGTTTCCCTCGGAAGGGATGACCTTCTCCAAAATCATATGTTATGAGATCTTCTGAGTACATTATCCCAACAACGTTCACCCAATACCCTCCTATCAACGTTACTTTCAAATATGATTAACTCCTTGTATATAAAATCGTGGGTGATACAGTGAAATACGACGTTGTAGTTGTAGGTGCAGGTCCTGCTGGTTCAACAGCTGCAAAAGAAGTGGCTAGTAAAGGGCTTAAGGTAATTGTTCTTGAGAAACATCGTCTTGACAGGGAAAAACCGTGCGCAGGTGGTGTAACCGAGCGTGCAATACAGCGATTTCAAATTCCTGAGAACATATTTGACCGATCTTGTTATAAACTATTTTTATGTTCCCCAAAATGTAAAACAGTTACACTTGATTATCCTGAACGCATTGTCGCTACAACTATGCGAGCAAAGCTTGATAAAACACTCGCCGAACTAGCTATCGATCAAGGAGCTGAATTCAAGGAAAATACGCGTGCTCTAGATGTAATTATCGAAAATGGTTTTGTTAAAGGGATAAAAGCGAAATCGCCAAGTGAATCGCACGACATTTATGGAGACATAATAATTATTGCAAGCGGGACGCCAAGTATACTAACAAAACAACTTGGCTTACTGACAAATAATGAACGCTCTAAAGCACTTTGTTATCAATATCAGATGGCAATAGATGAAAAACAAATTGACGATCGAATTGGCGATCAGCTTGAGTTCTATTATGGAGTAGTTCCTGGAGGCTATGCTTGGATTTTTCCCAAAATAAACATTGTTTCGGTAGGCTTGGGTACTTGGCTGGAGCGTGCTAAAAGGACAGATCTTCGCTTAAGGGAAAGATTAGATAACTTTGTCAGAAATCATCCGGTAGCAAGCGAAAAGCTATTACATGCAAAATTACTTTACCCTCAAGCAGCAATGATTTCTTTTCTGGGGGTAATACAAAGAAATTACGGAAACGGATTTTTGGTTGCAGGAGAAGCTGCTGGACATGTTGATTCTTCCAACGCCGACGGTATTTATTACTCTATGATGTCTGGTGAAATTGCATCAAATGTTGCCATAGATGCATACAATGCTGATGATAATTCTTCTGCTTTTTTAAGAAAATATAAAACTGCTATAGACAAAGAGATAGGTAAAGATCTTAAGGAGGCCTTCAATATCAGAAAAAATATGTTAACCACCAATCATCAGCAAGAATTGATGGTCGACACATTTCTTAAAGACAGAGAATTCGGAGAACAACTTTGTAAGTATATGCGAGGTGACGCTTCGCCTCGCGATTTAAAACGATATACATTAAAGCATCCTCTATTCACGTTGAAAGCCTTTTTTTCACGATTTCGCTCGTAGTTAATCACAAGTTGTCAATTAAGATCATAATTATGGTGCAGGAATAAGCTGTCTGTAGATATCGCTCGCAATAGTTGTAGCTTTTATTATTGTCATTTCTCTTTCTGTTCCAGTAATGAAAACTGTGCAAACCGGATTTGAAGGTTCAAGAATAATCCCTTCAACCGGCACATCCACAATATGAGGCAATTGTGACAGATTCGGAACAAATGTTCTATGTTTTGCGTATAGTATCATTTTTACAGCATAGCCTTTTGCTTCAAGAGGTCTTTCAGGTAAATAACCCTTACACGCCTCGATGTGTAAGTGTACCAAGTTTGATGAAGTTACCGCTTCTATACATTCGAGAGAGCCTTGAAATCGTGGATTAAGCTCGATTAAAAAGGGTTGATCATCTTTTATAACAAAATCGAATCCATTAGAGCCCTTTAGCCCTAATTTCGAGCCTAATTCTTCGGAAACGCTTTTCATGGTCTCTATAACTGTTACTGAATTTTTTAGGGGAACAATATTTCCACAATAGCCAAAAGGTATGGAAACTCCAAGTTCATATTTTCCAATCAATTGTTCTGTTACCGCAATGGCTTGGCAATCCTTACCTGTTCCAAGCACTGAACAACTTGCATCAATGCCTTGAATGAATTCCTGTATCAGAATTCTTTTCCCTGAACCTTTTACCTCTTGATAAGCTTTATGCAGTTCATCTTTGTTTGTAATCAATTTAACAAAGAGTCCTCCTGCGCTCCTAGGCGTTGTAAGTACAACTGGATAACCCATATTTTTCGCAATTTCATGCGCCTCCTCCTCCTCTTTTGCTTCCATAGTCTGTGGGCATTCAATTCCTAATTTCGAAGCTATTTTGTAAATATGTAAACGATCTGAACGATTTATTATCTCTGGAGTGTTTCCAAGGATAGGTGCAATTTTGTTTAGTTGTTCCCAAATTTTTGGTTTGTCATCAAACCCACTACCGATGAGCAAGAATTCTATCTTTCCAAGATATTCATCAACTATCGTTTCAGCTAGAAGGTACATGTATTCAGAAATAGGTCGATAAAATTTTCTGCGTATAGAATAACCTTTTCTTTGCCATAAAACCGAAAAAACATGTTCAGCCGTTGATCTGAGATCTAAGTCCCCAAAAAAGTCAACAGCAAGTACATTATAATTTGCCCTTTTAGCAGAATTTGCGATTGGTCTTGCATTGAACGCAATAACCAAGCAGAAGTTATGATCGTTCTTTTTCGAGTATGAAATATCGGTATCCATCGTCTTCACACTGAGAATTATACTCCAACGAAATCTTCATAACAAAGAAAATTGATGTTCAATATATTGGCATCAATTGAGGATATAATTAAGGGTCATCGGTCTCAAAAAGTAATGATTTCAATCTAAAAATTTAGAGGGATTAGTTGAGCTTAAGTGATGAAGATTATTGGGCCAGGCTGGCTTATGAGACAAAACATGTCAAAAGTGAAGAACCTAGTTTTAAACCAGAAAAAGGAGATATTCGCAAATGGCGAGGGTTCATTCTTGGTACTGAGTGCTACGACGGCGGTGTCTTTGAGATTGAAATTGAAATCCCCAGACGATTTCCTTTCGCACCTCCCCTTGTGCAATGGCATACAGAAATCTGGCATCCAAATATTTACAAAGGGAAGGTCTGTGTAGGGATATTGGGCAAAGATTGGGCACCGTCAAACAGTATAGTGGATGTAATAGAGACACTGCGTATTTTGTTAGCAGCACCAAATCCTTTGGATCCGCTTAATACTTCAGCTGGAAATCAAATGGAAAATGATTTAGAACGCTTCAAAAAGACAGTCAAGGACTATATCGGGCGATATGCTACGTGGGAAAAATTGCAACGATAATGTAACCTTAAAAACCAAAATAATGAAACATTATTTCTCATCATATTCTATAATTCTCTATAATTAATAATCTGATGATCTAGAATGAGTTCAAATAATGATAGATATCATAGGCAAACCATTATGCCGAACTGGGATCAAAGTAAAATTTCTAAAGCCACAGTATTCCTCGCAGGTATTGGGGCTCTTGGTTGCGTCGTAACAGAAATCTTGGTTTCGATGGGCATCGGTAAACTAGTTATTGTTGATTTTGATACAGTAGAACTTTCAAATTTGAATCGTCAATGGCTGTTTCGTGATGAAGATGTTTCGCGGCCAAAAGCCTTAGCTGCAAAAGAACGTCTGAAAGTTCTTAATCCATCTGTTGATGTTATTGTATTTAATCAAAAGATAGAGGACATTCCCGAAAGTGTTTATTCATCCTGCGATCTAGTGGTTTCTTCGCTCGACACATTTGAAGCGCGTCGCTGGCTGAATTCTATGTGTGTTCATGAAGGAATACCACTTATCGATGGAGGACTTTATCAATTCTTTGGACACGTCCAAGTAATTATTCCGGGTTCAGATTTAGCTTGCCTTGAGTGCCAGCCATTGATCCCCGAAAGCCGATTGCAACAGGTATGCACTCTTCCCGGAGAACCGAGGAGGAAGGAAAGAGAGGAAACGCAGAAAGAGGTTTTTCCATCTGTTGGAACCATTTCTGCTGTAATCGGAGGGATCATGAGTCAAGAAACAGTGAAATTACTAATAGGCTTGGGCACTCCCATTGGATATCTCTTTTACGATGGTCTTTCCCAAGAATTTACAAAAATTGATCTAAAAAGAAGATTAGATTGTTTTGTTTGTGGTGAAAGGTGGAAACTTGATGAATTGAGATATTTTGCAGAAGGCGATGAAAAAATAAGCGAATTAAAAAAAAGGCTTAGCCTAATCTACGGCCTCTCCGACCCAACATTGATTGTGGGAACAAAAATAGTTGATGACAAAATGACTATTACTGAAGCGGAAATATCGGAGCATGCACCGATCTTCGTTATAGATGCGACTGTGGCGAAACCGATACGAATAAGAGTTGTCTTAACTCCTGATTCTGTTTGATACCATTATCTTATTCCAAAATCAAGATTAATTGGAAGGAAATCTCATGTCATTTAAATTAGCTATCGTTGGCAAAGGTGGCGTGGGTAAGACTTTTTTAGCAGGAACTTTGGCTAGGTTATTTGCAAACGATGGAAAACACGTTCTTGCCGTCGATGCAGATCCAAATATGAATTTACATGCTACAATGGGGATATCCAAAACAGAACTTCCGATTCCTATTGGTGGAATGAAAGAACTCATTGAAGAAAGAACAGGAGTCACTGCAGGGACATCAGGAATGTTTGTTTTGAACCCGCGAGTTGATGATATACCCGACAAGTATCATGTTTCAAGAGACGGCGCAAAACTTATCATCCTCGGCACAATCGAAACTGCCGGTGGTGGTTGTATTTGTCCAGAAAGTGCTCTATTACGTGCCTTGTTAAGTCACATTATACTGAAGCTTGATGAAATTGTGATAATAGATTTTTATGCTGGTCTTGAGCATTTAGGGCGAGGTACAAGTAAAGGCGTGGATGCAATGATAACTGTCGTGGAGCCTGGAACCAGATCACTAGATCTGGCGAGAAGAATTAATTCTCTCGGAGTTAGCCTTGGCGTTCCTCGCAGTTATGTCGTGGGGAATAGAATTTCTAACGAGCAGGAAGAAAAATTCATAATAAATGCAGTAAACGAGTTTAATTTAGAATTATTAAGTATCATTCCAAGAGACCCCGCAATTATTCAATCTGACATCCAGGGAATAGCACCGATTGATTTTGCGCCTGAATGTCCAGCGCTCGTTGCAGTTCAAAAAATCAAAGATATTCTTGAATATAAACTTGCTCCACAATGAAATTAGATTCACGCGATATAACTGACGCATTTAATTCGGATATCTTAGGATGTTTCAATTTCTGTGTATATCTTGGTGTATTGTCTGAGATAATACGAATATTAAAGACGTCATTTCTAGTTTATACATGTATATTCACTTTTTTATGGCGACAAAAATGACACAATCTGAAATTGAAGTCGATGGGAGCATTATTATTAATGGAAAGACTTATCCGGCTATAAAACTTCTTGAAGTACTTAATAAACTCGGTGCTCTTTCCTTTGATGATGAAAGCGCACAACTTATACTCAATGGCATGCCTGTTAAACCACTTTATAGATCCACGAGAAAAAATGCGTTTTCACTTTTATGTTATCATAGTCTAGCGAATTGTTGCCCTCGGACTCAAGAATGTGATAAACGCGATAGTACGCTTAAAACGCTTAACATCTCGTTAGAAGAATATTCTCGCATTAAAGAAGAGCATCATTTACAATTCCTTGAACTTGTACCTTCGTATTCACATTCTACATATAGTGAGGACTCTCCGTCTCGTACTACTGATGATGTAGATCTATCATCTTTTTTTGGCATACCCAATAATGAGTCAAATTCAGAAAAAGAAAATACTGACGATTTCCTCAAGGGATTTCTTTCGGGAAATAATTTTGAAAGCAATAATTTATGGAACAACTCTTTAAATCTAAAAGAAGTACGTTATGGTAGAAAAAACGTTCTTCCTTCAACAGAAGCAGGCTTACGTCATTTAAATTACTCTAGAAAATGTCCACGTTGTAAAAAACGCAATACTACTGAGGATAAATATTGTTCTCGTTGTGGAGCAGAATTTAGAGATTAAAGTGTTTTCATGCAATCAAAAGCTTTGGATAGCCCTTAACTGACTAAATCTGCACCCGACAGTGCAGATCGGTGAATTGTCGTCTTTTCATAATTCACCGCCGCTAAATTTCGCTAAATTAGTCCAAGGTGGATTTCTCGTCTCTCCTTGTAAGTTTCTGGGTATCCCTCTAATAGAAATAGATACTTAGCCTTAATTTCTGCTTTGATTTTTTCTAGAGTTTCGATTTCCGCATCTGTAACACCCCAATTAAAAATGCTGTACTCTCGTCCAATTCTATTTAAATCCTTGGTAAAAGCTAGTTCTGAGAGAAATCGTTGATAATCTGGGGTCTCAGGTTGTGGGAGCACAGGTGTTAGGGGAAGAATGTTAAATAATAATTGGTCTGCAACATCCGATAATTTCATCACGTCTTGTCCGAAGTGCTTTTTAGCACCTTCTAAATAATCTGTTTCAGGATCTATATCGACGGCTATAAGGACCTCGATATCTGGATTTGATTCTTTAATTGAATTTGTGATATTAGAAAGAAATGAAGAAATTTTTTCAACACGCCATTCATACCATTGAGAAAGAACATCGGGATCGCTTAGTAATGTATCAAAAACGAATTCTCTCTCTAAGTTTGTAAGCTCTGAAAATTCTTTTCTACATGTTTCACAAAAACAATACTCCTGTCTGGCAAATTGATTGTCCATTAGTATAAGACCATTTATTGGAAAGTTCATGATTTCCTTAACCACTGCAATC
Source organism: Candidatus Borrarchaeota archaeon (assembly GCA_016840315.1). Lineage (GTDB taxonomy): Archaea > Asgardarchaeota > Sifarchaeia > Borrarchaeales > Borrarchaeaceae > Borrarchaeum. The sequence continues at coordinate 17,741 of JAEOSO010000003.1, forward strand.
AGATATTTCCAATAACTTTCCTGAACAGGGCATACGAAAGTACCTACGGGAGCTCTGGTAATTCCCGATCTATAAGCACCATATTTTGGATCATGTGCAAAATACTGATCTACAAAGGTTGAAACGATGGCGTACACATCAATATCGATTTCAGATGCAATCTGAGTGAAGCTTGGGAAAAATTCAGAATACTTATCGTCGGTTGGCGCGCTCATGCTTCTAAAAAGCGTATATCCTGTATCTCTCTTTGCCATTAAGGCAATTTTTTCAAGGAACGAGCCATAGCGCGCAAAAAATTCGTCGGAAGTCTCATTAAGCGTATAAGGATCAAGTACGGGAATATGCCCTCTTGTTAATATTTCACGGAGTTCCATAAGATCACCATTAAACTAAAAACAAACTATATGTGAACTATACCTTTCTTAGATTTAACATTTTCCATCTCGATTACATGAAAAGGTCTAGACGTCGTATACCGATAATAGATCCAAAATCTATATTTAACGCATCAAGCACTTGCACAAAGGTAGATTCTACAGCATTTTTGTATTTCTCTGTATCTATCTCATCAATCGAAGCTATTTCTATAGGTTTTACACCGGGTTCTCCCTTTATTTTTACAAACGAAATAATGCTACCGGGCTCGACATCTCTTTCTAATAATCTCGCAGCTTTTACATGTTGAGGCGTCGTCTTTTGATAGCTTTTCAAATGGCGAGTCATCTGGACGCGAAATGCCAACTCTTCTAAAGAATATTCTAAATTCTTCAATTTATCTAAGCATGTCTTTACTATCGTCCGTATCCGATTCCTAGCTGTTTCGAAATCATCTTGAACTTTCACTTCAGAAAGCACATCCATCATTTCAAAAAAGGCGTCCTGTAGGAATAAGGGAGTATGACGTTTTTTACCTGTTAGCCCCTTAATATCAACAGAGCCGCTTCCGTACACGCCTAAATAATTCTTTTTCCTCTCGGAAAGAGCAACATATCTATAGACCTTGTCAATATCCAAATCAATTTCAAGTGTTTCTTGGCACCATCGCTTTAGATCTTCGATTTGTGACTCTGAGGGATTTTCTAAGAAAACGCTGTCCGTATCTCCATAGATAACAGAGATGCCCATATTCTTAGCCTTTTCGATAGTTTGTGTGATGATATGTCTCCCAAGAGCTGTTGTGCTTTCAGCTACAGGCAGGCAGTATAAGGGGAAGTGTTCTGCGCCGAAGACGCCATAGAATGCATTAATAATGAGTTTTAAAGCTTGTTGAACCACATAGAAGAGTTCTTGTGTTTCCTTGCCTAATATTCTGTTTTTTGACTGTGGCTTAAACCATTTCAACCTTATGTCTCTTAGAAACCCGATAATAAGACCTGCCAGGCCTCTTTGCTTTTTACAAACCCAATGGTCTGTGTCTGGTATGATGTTTTGTTTGCATTCCTCATGTGGACATCTTACGGTCTCATAACTTAAATTATGGACTTTTATGATGGAAGGATAGAGTGAGGCGAAATCTAGGACTACTACATCAAAATGGACGCCCGGCACAGGATCAATGACAATGGCACCCTTGTATTTTTTTCCTTTGATAATGGCCTGCGTTGAGGCCTCTTCCCCTTTTGCCTCCTTAATGTCTTCTGGTCGTGGAATCAAAAATCCCTTCTTTCTATGTTCATAATAAAATAGATTTTGAATCCATGAGGAAACACCTTGACGTGTGACATCTTCAAGTGGCAAATGGGAAATTCTCATCAACAACATTATCAATTTCCAGACAAGGTTCTGACTGTAACGAGTCAGATCTAAGGTAATTTCCCCATCTCTATAACAGTAACTTGCTAAATCTAAAAGAGGTAATTTCGAAAGAGGCTGCTCTACTTTTATTTTTTCTATGCCCAGCAGCGCTTTGGTTACAGCATTGAGATCTGTAGTTTTATATTTTGCAGAAAACGCATATATTTGCACAGCCCGGTTATTAAAAAACCTATATAGATCCACATGGAAATTTCTCACTAGAGCTACAAAATCTTTTCTAATAATTATTGGGATTTCATCGCGTCGAAATCCTAGGTGGTTGAGTGCACGATTATATAAATAGAGTAAATCGAACTTATCGCCATTGTAAGTTAAGATAACAGGAAATTCATCGAAAACCTGAAAGATTTCCCGGATAAGTTCCTTTTCTTCATTAAAATATTCAATGCTTACACCCTCAAGATTTTCTTGAATTTCTCCACGTTCAAAATCTTTGTTATCTAGAAGAAGTATTCGTTTTGTTCCATCTGAAGCTACAATGGAAATACATCCAACAGGGAAATTGGCTTGTTCAGGTCGAGGAATGGCATCTACAAAAGGTGAAATAACCTCAATATCGATAGCCGCACGCTTTATATCGGGGATAGGTGACAAAAAGAGAGGTAAACCTTCTACTAAAAGTTCTTTCACTTCATTTGGCTCTTCTTCAAATAATCGGCTTATTTCATCTTTTATTTTTTCTGGTACAGTTGTTACATTCTTAAGTCTCTCATCAGTGACTTCATATAGTAAGCCTGGTGTTAACTCTAAATCCGCTATGTAACATTTATGATAAGGTATATTTGCTTCCCATGCTGCTGGTAACAACTCTCGAATAGCCCCGGTTGTCCCGCCTATAGAAAGTGGATCTTTGGCTATTATCTTTGTCATTTGTGTAGTTCTATCCTGTAAAAGATCTTGCTTTTCAGCAGTTTGTATATCAAGAAATCCTCGATGCCCAGTTATTTTCGTATTTTTCTTCAATTCCTCGATAGGAATATTTGAAAAACAATAGGGGTGATGTTCTGAGTTATCGTACCAAAAATGAATTAAATGATCTCTTGGATTGTAAAATCGTGCTGCTGCACAGCCCTTTTTTCCATTATATTCAACTGAAAGCAAATAAGCAGCATTCTCAGCCGTAAGAGGTGCTTTAACTTCTACATCATTGATTTTTTCCGTTTTTATGATCTCTTCTTCTTTTTTTATGGGCTTTTCTTTCTTTTTACGCGGTTCATGGGTTTCAAAAAACTGATCAAGTGGTAATTGTGAAGCCCCCATGCATTTCTCCTCGGATTATTTCTCCATCTACATTATCCATTTTCATTTGAAACGTCATTTAGTATCCTATCAATTCTATCAATTACGCTCTGCCAACTATATCTCTCTGCGTTTTCTAAACTCTTTTTCACTAATTCATTATAAGTTAGTGAATCATCAATAAGTCGTAACATTTCGTTCTTTAGGGAAATCTCGTTATTTGGTTCAGCAACAACTCCTCCCAATCCGATTGTTTCAGTAATTGCAGTACAATCTGATCCAATAACTGGCGACCCACAGGCTTGAGCTTCTAAAATTGGCAACCCAAACCCTTCGTAGAGGCTTGGTATGACAAAAATATCACTTGCTGCATAATAACTAGGTAGTTCTTCCTCTGAGACGCGCCCTGCAAATATCACTATATCCGCTATGTTCAATCTTTTTGCAAGCATCTCAAGGTTTTTTCTTTCTCTTCCACTCCCTACTATAATTATCTTAATTTTTACATCTTTGCGTTCATTTTTTATTAGTTTTATTGTCTTTAAAAGCCATTGCAATCCTTTATGCGCCTCTAAGCGTCCTACGTAAAGAAGGGTCTTAGCATCTCCGATGTTTAAGCTATTTCTAACATTTTTTCCAGATATAGTAGGATTAAATCGATTCAAGTCGACGCCATGAGGCACCACTTCACTATTCACACCATATCGTTGTTTTACTTCGCCTCTGATGTATGAACTATGTGTTATAATCCTATCAAATTCTATAAATGAAAGCCAAAATCTGAATAGAGCATCGTACTTTAATAGCGATAGTTTATCTAAGCCTCTCTTATAAATAGAAAACGTAAGACCATGATGATCAAAAACACAAGGTTTATTATAAAGACGTTTAATGAGAAAGATCAACAAAAAATCGATAAACGAGTGTGTTTCTACACAGAATACATCATATTGCTTTAGAAAACTCAATGCGCTTTTAAGATAAGGGATCAAAGAAATTTCATGAATTAGGGGCACCCTTGAAAAAACTCTTGAAAATGAGAATATCTTGTAGTTAGGTAGCTTTCTGATTGCCTGAAAATCGATCCATGGGCCTGTAACGAATACAGTCACGTTATGACCTTTTTCATCCAAGCCCCATGCAATTTTCTTGATGTAATCTCCCCTGCTATCCGGTGACTTAAAATAATGGGTTAAGAAGGCTATATTCATGTATTACACCATTATTTTGTAATTAAAGATACTCCCTTCTTTTTTCTATTCTTTATGTAAGTTCAAAGATAGATTTTACAGGTTTACTAAGATATCTTCCATCGCTAAAAAATCTTTAAAAACACTTTAGATATCCAGATGGAGTGGTGTACTTAGTGAACAAAGTCCTCCAAACCGTGATTGAATTATTTCAGAAATATAGGAAAGTCATCATTATTGCTTTTCTGGTTTGCTTTTCTATTTTATGTGTCATTTTTTTACAAGAGTCTCTTTTTTTTATCAATAGATTAGTCATAATTCCTGCGGAGTATTATAAAATACACGGACCAATTTACTTGATATCCATTTCAATTCTAGTAATTTCACCTATAATCTATGCAATATTGTATAAATATGAATTCAAAATTACTTCAATTCAATTTCCTGAACAAATACGATTAGAATATCTTCTAATTCTACATGCGTTCGTCTCCTTTTTTGCTTTGTGGAGAGGAGGAGATAAATGGGTTGGTCCAGATCTCCCTACTTATTTCTCAACTGTTAATTTTATCGCGCAAGATTTTAATATCATTATATGGAGTTTTTTTAATAATCCTGAAGGTCTTGATAAATATTTGATTGGAGAACCTTTGGGATATTTTCTGTTAGCAAGTATAGTCGTCATTGGTTTACCGATTCATTTCATTTCAATTATTTCCATCATTTTTAGTTTAGTAAACCTGAGCATAACTCATAAATTGTTACTTCAACGCTTTGATGAGGCTATCGCATCAACGGGGGCCTTAGTATATGTTTTTTCATCTGTAATCCTCAAAATAGAAGCTGATCTTCTAAGAACTCTATTTGCTATTACATTTGGCTTGTTGGCGCTATATTTTTGGGAGCGAAAACGAATTCTAACTGCAGTTTTCTTTGCTTTATCCTTGGCAACTCACATCGTGACCGCAAGCCTCTTTTTCATCTCATTGCTTTATCTTGCAAAAGAAGAAAAATGTCTAAAGAAATTTTCTTTAATTGTAGCGGTTGGATTATTACTTTCATTATTGCCTATTTGGCTAATACGTGATCCATATCTTGTTTATTTTATTTCTATCGGAAGAATTCAAAGATATCTTGCAGCGGGTACTTTTCTTGGTTCTTCTGATCGTCATCCCGCGTTATATCCACTTTGGACGGATGCTATAATTATACCTACTGTTAGAATAATTACTTCAATTGGTCTTTTCCTGATCTATTATGCCTTTAATCACTCCAATGTATCTAAAACACACTGGAGTGTTTGGGTTATAGCAACAACTCTCCTTGTTATTATAGGTTATATTTTCCCATATTTTCGCCCGATTCGTTGGGCACTCTATTTAGGGTTCGCGTTAATGTTTCTAATCACACCCTCTCTAAAACAAGAAGACAAGACTCTATTCTTAGTTTTTCTGATAATTTGCTTTGCTGCATTCGCTGCACATCTTCAAGTAGCGTATTAACAGCGGGATAATTAGCGAAACGTTCAATTGTCTATCTTACAGATTGTATTATAAGAAGGATTATACGGAATTTATAACTTATAATAAGTTTTCCCTTCATTGACGATTGCGACGGAAAGTCCGCTTCCGAAAGATGGGGTAGTTCGCTAGTTTTTAATCAGATTATAGATGAGTATATCCGGTCCATTTCGCGTTAGTTCATCTATTTTTCTAGGGAGCGCATATTCCTGAATATCGGCTAAAGGTGATGTAAGTGCTCCAATAGTCTGTGTAAATATGCTAAATCCAAGAAGTAGGTAAAAGAGTATCCAGAAATATTTGTTAGATGAAAATTTTTCTAGAGTTTTTCCTAATGGCAATACAAATGATGGAAGAATATCCGTTAAAAATCGTGGACCAAAAGACAATCCACCATGCCACCAAGTATATGTTGAATAGAACGACAAAATTACAAGAAATGAAGCAATAAACAAGATGGCTTCTTCTTTATCTGATTTTAAAAAATAGTAAAACCCAGGAATTGATAAAACTAAAACGGGGGAATATACGAATAGCCCCCTTCCAGGACTAAAAAGAAGGCCATAAATACCGAACAAGGGATTTGTAGAGAAAGTGGATGATATGGATGTATAATCATAAATTAGATCATAGTAATATCCAGTAATGAATGGATTATCAAAACATATGTAATTATAGAGGAGGAGTAAAAAGACGGCAGGTAATGTTCCAAAAATGAAAAAAATGAACGCATTTATCCTTTGAGATTTTAATGCTAGATATATTAAAACAGGTATAACTAAGAAAATATTTGAGACTCTTACAGTAGTAGCTATACCTATTACGATTCCTGCCAAAAAAAATCTGTTTGTTTTTTCATATTTTGTGGCTAAAATCACTAGATATAAGCCGAAGAAGTTTAATAACATTGACAAGGATTGAGCGTAGAAAGTTTTTGCATATACCCATGAGATTGTGCCAAACGCAAGAGTTATTGATGTCAAAAGGGCTGAATTATCGCTGAATTCTAGTTCATTTAAGAGCTTGTGAAACAAGGTAATAGTAAAAGCTGCAGAAATTGAACTTAGCATAGCCATTGGGATATATGTAATTGTAATGTACGACATGCTTATTCCGAAAAAAATTAGGACGTTCCACATGCCTTTTCCAATTAAGAAGAAGGGTATCGCTATAAACGATAAACCTGGTGGCAATGTGGAGTAATAATGCCCATCGTAATAACCAACGCCCATTTTAGAATCTAGTTTCCAAGGTGTGTACGTTATCATAGCTTGATCTATGTACAGGCTGTGATAATCAGTAATTGATACGGTCAATAACCAATAACTAGATTCATCAGGGGCATAATAATGTGCAATTGAAACAGAATAAACTATGAGTGCTAGAAGAAATAATTTAAATCTTGTTTTGTTATACCAGACTAAATTTAAAACAAAATCTACAATATCATTCAATTTACTGCGAATTGAGAAGGTTCTCACTCTGGATAACACCATAAATTTCTTATGACTTTGTTCTTTCTATTTTGGTAATAGAGGTAGTTTCATGGTTAAACTCTGGCAATCTACCACATTCAGATTATTGTCACTGTTTTGCATTTCTGTTTTTATTAGGGTTATTCCCACTCGAAAATGGGTTTATGGAATGGATGAAGCTATGCACTTAATTGAAATCTCTTCTGTATTGACAAAGGATCTCATGGGTGCAAAACCTGGTTATATCCTCTTATTAACATTCACCATTTCATTACTTGGTAATCAGAATCCTGTATTCATTCGCCTACTAACGATACTTTTTGCAAGTTTTCTTGTATTTGTCGGTTATTCCTTCGGTAAGAAACTTGGTGGAAATACCGTTGGAATGCTTACTGCAGTTTTTTTGACTTTTCATCATAAAATATTTGACCTTTCCTATTGGATTATGACCGATATACCATTTACATTTCTTTCATTTCTTGCCCTTTATCTTATTTTTAGAAATTTTGAAATGTTAATCACTTTAAAAAATAATGTAAAATTATCAGTCCTTGCAGGCATTCTTTGTGGACTTTCTTATCTGGTTCGGCAAGTGGGTATCTATCTTATTCTCTTAGCGATTATTTCATATTTCATAATTCGGGGTCCATCTTTTTTAAAGAGATTCAAGAATGGAATGATGTTTTCTTCCGGTCTGGCAGTTATGTTAGCGCCATGGTTTCTTTGGAATTTTATTCATTATGGCGTCCTTGATACTACCGTGAACTTTGTAGACGTCTCCTTTATTTCGAACCTATGGCCTTTGGTGTTTCTAGGTGTTGGTTTGTGCGGGGTATTCTTGTTAATTTATAGAAAAATTAATTTCCGATCCATCCATCTTAATTTATCCATAATCTTTGCCACTATTATTTATGCACTAATATTATTCCTTTACTTGAATTTTACAGTGAACAATGCTTTCCTTTCGCGATTAATTTTTTATCTTGTTCAAATCCCTGGAATCGCCTTAGGCTTCCATTTAATTAATCCTTATGGAGTGAGTTACCTTGCAATTATTATCTCAATAATCACATTTCCAATATTACTCATTGGACTCGTAAAGGCATATGAAATGAACAAAACACTTACAATTATCTCTATAATTTCATCCGGGCTTCTAATTCTATTACTAGGTGGAATTATTTTTCAATCTGAGCGATATATGTTCCCTATAGCACCATTATTATCCACTTTTTTGATTGTTGGAGTCCTCAAACTTAAAGATATTTTCCTTTCTCTTATCGTCGGGCCTCTCTTATCTCGGCAAGTGTTTCTTATGAAATATTTTTCCGCAGTTCCCTTTTCATCCATGCAAATAGTGACAGTATCCTTTCTCATTATTATTCTAATGCCAAACATTGTAGCAGACGGGTTAGCAAATGAATATTATTTGTCATTCGATGAGATGGTTGTTACATCACCTCTATGGCGGGAATATATCACAGCTGCCCTTTGGTTCAAGGAAAATAGTAATCAACAAGCAAGAGTTATGACCTTTAAAAACTTTGATTTTGAGTATTATTCTCATAGAACATGTATCGCACCACATCCGCAAATTTACGATGAGTATTATAAGAACTTTGGAGAACAAGCATATATCACAGAGTTAATGAAAGAAATGCAGAGCCGCAATATTACACATATCGTTTTTGGTCCTTTTGGATACTCAGATCGTCATCTCTTCTGGATTTCTGATCCTAATGAAGCATCCTCTTATTTAGATGTGATATATCTTGTGGAGTCGCCCAAAGTAATCATTTACGAAATAAAATGGTCCGAATACTCTGTTAATGCATAACTCGGCTAATTTGGAAAACTCTGGAGGAAAAATGAGTGCTCCATGAAATAGCAAAAAGAGCTAAAGGATTTTATGAAGAGCAACTCAGTTATTTGACAAAAAAATCAATTCAAGAGTATGAAAAAGAAACACTTGATGGTTTGTGGAATTATTTAAGAATTTTTGATCATACTGAGCGGTTTTTGTGTATCAAATCACTCCTAACTGACCAGTATAACAAAAATACATCTTTTGTGGACGTAGGATGCGGAAGAGGACCTGTAATTTGGCATCATTTGGGATTATTTTCAAATTACTTAACTGTAGTAGGACTTGACATTAATCTTGTTATTCTAAAGTGTAATAAGGAATTATTTAGAAAAAAGTATTCTTCGGTTCCAATTGATTTCTGTTTATGTGACGCATGCCACCTGCCTTTGAAGGACAACTCAATTGATGTCTCAGTCTGTACTGAAGTGCTTGAACATCTTCCCGAATATATTTCTGCAATTAAGGAACTTTCTCGAATATCTAAGAAGCAAATCATACCGTCTATTCCGGATGCTGGTATTTCTGGGATTGATTACGAGTTTACCAAATCGGGCCATCTGCATGTTATAGAGACTTCACAATTAGTTTCTTTTTTAAGAAGAGAGGGATGGATGAAGCAAAAGCATTATCGAATTGGTGTAATATGGCGATTCATTGAGAGAAAATTAATAAGACGAATCGAGAAGAACTGGCATAGTTTGGCAGTACAATTAGCAAAAATTATTATAACATTGGAATTGAAATTTGGCCGAATCCTTGTAAATCTTCGACTACCACGACAATTTAGCGGTTTTCACATCTTTAAGTTCATAAAGAATTAAGACTGGAGTTCAAACTGATGCGAAGTTCTCTTTTAGGAATAGGTATCTTAAGTTTTTCACATTTTCTATTGTTTCTTTGGAGATATGAACTTCTGCCTTTTTCTATAGTATGGTGTATTGTTTTAATTTGCTTAGGTTCTATTATCTTAATAATCGCTGAAATTTTGTGGCAAGACGTTACGAATTTTTTTGGATTGATAACTGCCTCTCATAGATATGCACTAAGCTTCATTATTCTCATCGCAATATTAGCTTATCTCACGTTTGTAGGCCCGGGATATATTCATGCAGACGGTATTTCTCATAGTTTTAAAGTATGGTACTTGAGAGAGTCTTGGCTTAAAGGGAATTTTTATCCTCTTTGGTGTCCCTATTGGTATTCAGGATATCCTTTTTTGGAATTTTATGGACCTCTTTTCTATGTATTTGCCGCTGTACTTTCCTTGAGTTCAAATTGGATGATTGGTTCAAAATTGGCAATATATCTTGCATGTATAATGTCTTCTTTGGCCATGTATGGCTTAATTTACGTTGTAACACAAGATAAGTCTGGAAGCATAGTAGGAGGGATAGCATATACCCTTACTTACTATAGATTTCCTTTATTGACTAAATACGGACATCTTGCTAGCAGTTTAGTGCTACTTTTTATTCCACTCCTATTTTTATTTCTCGAACTGGCCATCAAAAAAGAAAAGCAAGTGTTTGCAATGTTTGCAGGACTTTGCTGGGCTGGAGTTTTCCTTTCTCATCAAGGAGCTGGATATATGGCTTCTTTGTTAGTATTTTTTTATCTTATTATGTCATGTGCTATAAAATTCAATCTTAAGAACATTACATTGATAGGAACTGTAGGTTTAATCTCTATGGGCGTAGCGTTAGGCATATCTTCCTTCTTTATTATTCCTTACTTTATCAACGGCACAGATGCAAATACAGGAATACTTGATCCACATTGGTTAGGATATCCTTTATCCTTACCTTTAATTCTAACAAGAGATTTTATTCATGTTAATCAGCCATTTCCAGTGTATGTTGGGAATTCTATATTGATACTCGCTTTCATAGCGGTGATTCTTCGTAGAAATCGTGCTTCCATCATTTATACAGCCTCTCTAGTTTTTTCGTTCTTTTTGGTTCTTGGTTCAGAACTGTCATTTTATACTAGAATTCCCCTTATTACCAGCCTTGAGTTTCCCTATCGTTTCCTATTATTAGTTTGCTTTGTGGCATCAGTATTATCAGGTATTACAGTTGCGTCTCTTAAAGACATTCAAAAACCGATTTCTGGCTATTTAAGAGAATTTATGTCAAATCCTATCCTCAAGAAACGCATAATAGTTCTATTAATAGTCATTATGATAATTGATTTGTGGCCAGGAACGTTAATTTCTAAAAATAGACCTCAAGAGTGGTTAATTGATGACGACTGGATGAAAACATACGAATGGCTTAATCAACAGCCTGGTCCCTATAAAACCCTCAGATTTGGCAACCCCGGTCCAAGTTACGTAGTTTTTGCTTCTGTAGTAGGAGATGCCCCCGTTTTATATGGTTATTTTAGGCAATCAGCGAATAAAGATTATTTAGAGTTTCTCACTCTATTTACAGAGGAAATTAAATCGTTAGAAAATACGCCTCAAAGGGGCCTTCTCAATCCGCTTAAACTTTTAGGAGTCAAATATGTGCCCTTGGATAATACTCTTAGTTATGCTCAATACTTGCATGAATCATCACAATTAGAAGTAGTACAGACTTTTGGCAATGTGTCTGTCCTAGAATTTAGTGAATATACCTCTCCAATCATTGTTTCTCAGAATGCTGAAATTCTGTCGGGGGACAATGAAATCGAGTCTTTTTACAAACATGTTACCGATCCAAACTATGATCCTTCCAAAATGATTTTTCTTAAAGAAAACCAACTTAATAACGCTAAAGAACTCCCCCTTCAATCGCCTGTAGATTCTATAGGCAGTCCAGACGATTTTAACTATAAAATTTTAAATTTAGATGTCAAAGAAAGCGCCATTTTTGCAAGAATATATACTTCTGCTCCATCTTTTGTATTTTTCAGTTTCAGTTTCTTTCCTGGCTGGAAAGCCTTTGTTGATGGAAATAAAAGTGAAATTTTAATCGCAGAACCCTTTTTCATGTGTTTATACATTGACAAGGGCGGTACGCATACTATATCGCTTAAATATCAACTTAGTACACCTAAAATAATTGGATCAATAATTACTTCATTTACTCTTCTGATAGTTTTCTTTGTGATTTTTTGGTCCTATCGACAGGCAATTAGAGAGATAATAGACCAGAGTGCATTCAGAAAATACAGAGGACGGAAATGAATTGACTGAGGTTCAAAACAAAGGAAAACTAACTCTCATTACACCAGGTTTCATCTCGCCTTTCAAAGGGATTCATTTAGTCTTCAGTGCAATTGATGGACTTAATGATGTCCAATATATTGTTGCAGGGTCGGTAAGAAGTGAGCTAAGTGCCCATAAAGCGTACTTGGCTAATATAAAAAAGATTGCCCCTTCAAATGTGGAAATAATCGAAAAATTTTTTTCGATTGAAGAATTTCGCGAAATAATTGCATCCAGCGATGTTGTTGTCTTACCCTACTTGGATGTATCCCAAAGTGGCTCTGGTATCCTTCATCTATCATTAGGCATTGGAAAACCGATTATTGCTTCAAAAATCGGTGAATTTGTAGAACTTCTAAAAGGAAACGCGCTATTGGTTGATCCTTTTGACAAGAATGAGTTAAGAATAGCAATCTTAAAAATGAAAGATCAAAAATTGAAACAGTTCTATGAATCTCGTGCAAGAGAATTAGCTTCTAAAACATCATGGACTAATATCTCTAATGAACATCTCAAAATATATCAGGGTATACTAAAGAAAACGTACAGTCCTATGCGTATTGCAATTGTTAGTACATTTGGGGAGCGCTGTGGTATAGGTGAATATGCCTCATTTTTAGCAAATGCGGTAGGTCAGCATGATCTTGAAGTTTTGCGAATTAAAATACTCAAAGACTGGAAATTTGGCATTACTGTCTTAAAAACTGCAGAAATATTTCGTCCGCATATCGTGCATATACAGTTTGAATACGGTCTGTTCAAATGTTTCCCTTTTTTTCAGGTAGGCTCATCTATTTTACTTTTCTATTTATTATCAAAGTTATTCGATACGAAAATAGTAACAACTTTACACACCGTATATAACCCACATTATCTATGGCGAAAAAAGTGGAAAAATCTTATTTCAAGAATTACTGGAACGTTTCTGCGAGTATTTTTTATGAAGATAATAACCTCAATATCAAATCGATTAATAGTTCATACAAAAGAAGCCAAGAAATCACTTGCATACAACAAGAAAGTTTTTGTAGTGCGCCATGGCACTTTGATTGAGAACCCTCAAATGGGTTAGATCAAAAAGAAATCAAGAATCCTTACTGAAGATAAGGGATTTTGTTAGGTAGTCTTTATGAAAGCCTCAATAATTATTTCAACATACGATAGGCCAAAAGATGTTATAGACTGTGTCAATAGCATTTTAGATTTTATAGATAACAATTTTGAAATTATCGTTATTGAGGCTTCTCCAGGAACACATACATTTCACCAGTTGAAAAAACAGTATAAAGGGAATTCACTCGTCAAAATAATTCATTCTAGAAATCCTATTGGACTTTCCAGATCCAGAAATCTCGGAATTCTCCTCGCTAAGAGAGAAATTGTTGTTTTTATTGATGATGATTGCATTGCATGCCCTGATTGGCTTCAAAATCTTTTAGGTGCATTTAAAGAAAATAACACAGGTGTCGTAGGTGGAAGAGCTGTGTCCCTATTTATGGGACATAGTGTTCCTAAATGGTTAAACAATCGATTGACTCCAGCATTAGGCATCTCTCATTACTCAAAAGAAAGACAAGCAGTTTCCTATGTACTTGGATGCAATTTCGCAGTTCGGAGAAATTTATTTGGTAAACTTGGTATGTTTAGAGAAGACTTAGGACGCAGAGGAAAACTACTCTTATCGAATGAAGAGGTTGAAATTTGTAAACGTTTTAAAGAGGCTGGATATCTTGTCATATATACCCCAAAAGCAATAGTAAAGCACAAAATATATCCTTCGAGGTTGAAAAGGTGGTACTTCTTCAACCGATTCTTTTATGGAGGCTTAAGCGAGGGCATTATGTACAATTTTGGAATTAAAAATCTGTTTTTTACAGTAAAAGAATTCTTAAAGACTCTTGTATTTTTCTTTAGAAACCCAAATATGTTCTCTTTGTGCTCAATACTTGAAAAAGTAGGTTTAATCGTAAGTATCATCTAACAAGTTTTCCCTTATCTCATTTTAATAGATTTTCGTAAATTTCTAGAATCTTTTGAGCAATTAAACTCCAGCTGTATTCTTTTATCACTTTTCGTTTTCCATTTTTACACATTTGAGCATACATTTCCTCATCACGTGCAAGACTCAATATGCGATCTTTTAGAGCCGAAATATCTCCAAATTTTACTAAAAACCCGTCACTGCCATCATTTATTATTTCTCGCATAGCAGGTATATCGGCACCAATTACAGGCTTACCTGCAGCCCATGCCTCAAGATAAACAATACCTAGTGACTCTTCTATAGAAGGCATTGCCATTAAGTCTGAGCCATTAAGAGCATCGATTTTATCTTTTTCAGAGAGTACTCCCAAGTAGCACGCAACTGAAGTATTCTTACTCAAAGACGATAGAAATGCAGTAACTTGATTTGTTCCATAGCTTGTACTTCGCGGCCCAGCAAAAAATAACCTAATGTTGTCATTGGTTTTTATTGCTTCTTGTACGGCTTTATAGAGATGGATTATTCCTTTTCTTGGATCTAAGCGACCCAGAAACAATATCACGAACGCATCTTCATCGAGACCATATTTTTCTCTAAATTCTTTTCTGTTTCCCCTTTCATATTTTTTTACATCGACCCCAAATCCTACTTGAGTGATCTGGTCTGCTGGAACACCTATTTTTCTATAAAATCGTGCTTCTATTGTAGTGTGTGCAAGGATCTCCGAATGTTTAAGGACACTATGAAATCGGAGGTGTGTATATGCAGGATTATGAAGGTGAAAGCCTGGTGTTATAACCAAGGGAATTCTGTGTGCTTTTGATGCGATATATGCGTAAAATGTATGGCTACCCAAGATGTTTACTACGTGAATTATTTCAAAATTCGCCCCGTAGGTCAGCAATTTCTTAAATAATTTCGGAGAAAATGGGTTTTGGATACATCCGCCAATTACATTGCAAATTGGTTTTCTCTGGAAATTATCTTTGTTCAAAAGATGCCGAAATGGATACAAAACTTTGTCGATTCCATTAAAGTAAAAAAGTGGATAATAAAACACAGGTACGCCGTTTCTGTATTTAATCTCTTCATGGATTATATTATTTTTCTTCAGATGCATTGTAGGAAGATCTAAAGCATTGGATGTGAATACTACAGTCTTATTACCTCGTTTTTTCATTTCTTTTGCTACTACCTCTGTATAAACCTCACTTCCACCTATATGTGGATAAAATAGGGGCGTAACGTATATTATGTTCATACTGAATCAATTTTTGTTAAGTAGTTTTTATTTAAAAGATTTCCATAAGAAAAATAAGGCGATTAAATCCAAATACTAAGTTGTCTCAACTTATGGATGGCTAAAAAAGTGAAGATCTGCTATTTAGCGTTCTCAGAAAAATTTCTTGCACCTGATGGAGGTTTTCGTCATATTTATAGCGTTTGTTCTCAATTAACAAAACAAGGTGATGAAATTCATTTATTTACTAAAGGTTTAGGAAAAAATATTCAAAATAAAAGAGTATTGTCGATTAGTGATGGCAGATTTTATGTATATCAAGTAGATTTTCCAATTTCTCCCTTTTTTATTGGTATTCTCTCTTTTCTTAAAGGATTTCCTAGACTTGTTATCACTTTAATTAAAACAATAAAGCAAGAAAAAATAGAAATTATCCACCAACGATTTTGGATTCCAATTGGAGCAGGAATATTTGTTGCAAAGCTGTTAGGCATCCCATATATTCTAGATGTAAACGCACCTTTTGTTGAAGAGGTTTTCTACAAAAAAAGAGTTAGCTGGCTATATAAACTTTGGAGAAAAGCCGTATTCAAGGCGGCAGATGCTATTATCACTACCACTACTGTTTTGCGTAATATAGTCGCAAGAGACACAAAAAAGGAAAAAATCTTGGTTGTTAGACAAGGTGTAGATCTAAATACTTTCAAATCAAATCCGTCTCTCGAAAAAAAATTAAAAGAGAAATACAAACTTGACTCTAAGTTAATAATTCTCTTTGTAGGAGCCTTTCGACCTTGGCAAGGAGTTGCAGATCTGATTAAAACAAGTCCTTATGTTTTAGAACAATTTCCAAATGCCCGATTTCTTTTTGTTGGTGGAACTAAAAAAGGCATTGCCTTCGCTAAGCAACTTGGTACATCCCTGAAAATTGATTCCTCACTGGTTTTTACTGGACCTGTGAATTTTTCCGAGATTCCATCATACATAGCACTCTCTGATGTTACAGTTGCTCCATTTAATTTAGAGGATTATCCTCCGTTAAAAGAACTGGGTTTTTGGTGGGGACCTATAAAAATTTTCGAATATGCGTATCTTGGAAAACCTATTGTTACAATAGGCGCTGGCGAACTTCCTTTTTATGTGCCTAATAATGTTGCTGGGCTGCTTTATAGATCAGGAAATGTTCAAGAACTTGCTGAAAAAATTAAAATGCTTTTAAGGGATGTAAATTTAAGAAACGTCTTAGGAACTACGGGAAAACAGCGTGTTGAAAGAAACTTTACATGGCAACGCGCCGCACAACTAACTCGAACCCTCTACCACACTTTACTTCACAAAAAGTAGTTATCCGAAAACTCAATTGTTGAGATGTCTCTATTCGTTGGTCGCTTTGTATCCTAATATCCTTAAAATTAGATTTGTATAAGGGATATTGCTTTCAATTAGCATCTTATAATCTATCTCTTCCAAGGCGTTAAGATATCTGATACCAACAAAGAACACGCCTCCTGCAATTGCAAAGAAGAGCAGTAACAGGGGAATGGTAGTGATTGCTACCACGTATTTCAAAGAATAAACAGCCAACCCCGTTATAGATCCTGCTAGAAGATATTTTCCAAGAACACCGGCGGGAAAATCCAAGTGTATATGTTTTCGAAGCATCGAATACTCAAAAACAAGTACAATGTACCATGAAACTTGTGTTGCAATGATTGCACCAATAATCCCATATGGTGGTATCAAAAGCAAATATAATAGTATCTTAACCACTGAAATAATCTTACCGTAAATCAAAATCTCAGTTTTTTCCATAGTAACTGCTACCATTCCAATAGCGCCCTGCCATTTGTTCGAAGCAATTAGGAAAAAACTTAATTGAAATGCGAGTAGAGCTGGCAGATATTTCGGATCATAAATGACTGATATAATGTCTTGTGCAACGATTATGCCAACAATTCCCGTCGGGATTGCAGCGATCATTGTAAACTTCACATTTTGTCTAAATACTTGATTTAAGGCTTTAGTGCCGCCTGATGTGTATGCTTCAGCCGCCGCCGCTACGATTAGACCTACAATCATTGCAGGAACAAAATGAATGAAAGTATATGCAACGCCATAGGCGAATCTAAAGTAGCCTACTTCCTCAATACTCCTAAAGATTGTCAAAAAGTAGATCGCCGAAACATAAGAAAGTATAAAATCTCCTAAGGCTATGACAAACATTGATAGACTGTATCTCCAAAAACGATATCCAAGAATTCTCTCTGTGAAAGTAGTTAATCGTTCTTGGACATATTCTCTACGGATTAATGCATAACTTCCTTTAACGAGACATGCGGCATAGGTCATGACTACTCCTAAAATGACGATTTCTGCGAGTCCTAACCTTAAAATCAAAATAACACTGAGTCCCGAAAGTGTTAGAGCCGAAACAAAAATATTTGCACTGTTCAGAAATTTCTGCTTGAAATTGGCTATTAATACGGTATCCAAAGCACCGACTATTGTTGCTGGAACTAGGGATAATGAATAAACTCGAATTAAACCTATAGCAGTAGGGATGTTAAGGAATATCGCAATATTCTCTGCAAAAAGAAGGAGTATCACAGTTACAACTCCCGCAAGTCCTACCTGAATAAGTGCTACTTGACGAAACATTCGCCTCTCTTTTTCTCTTTCTTTCTTTACACGTAGTTCTGGTAAGAATCTATTTAGGGCAGAACTCATGCCCAGCGAAATAAAAGGAGATGCAAGCCCAGCTATGGCAAATAAAATTGCGTAGATTCCGTATTCCAAAGGTGTTAGAAGTCTAATAATAAGGACGCTTGTAACAATAGCAATCATTGAGCTGCCTATTTGTCCTAAAAAATTGAATATAATGCCTTTTATCGATCTTTCTACCAGTCCTGCCATTTAGAGCGCGTCCTTTGATCGTACTAACTTCTTTTTTTTTGTAAAAGACATGATGACTGTTATGTTTAACTTGTGTTTTCATAAACTCATAATTACGAAATGCGTTATCACCGTTTTTCAGGACTAAATTTAACAAAAAAATAAAAAAGTTGTGCCTTCTTCAGCATAATCACTAGGCAATTAGGTGTATTGTGTGAGAATTGCATTAGTAGCGGACTCCTATTATCCGTATATTGGAGGAATTCAACGTTATATAGATGAGTTAGCTAATATATTTTCTGAGCGGCATGAAGTTCACATTATTACCCAATATGTTCCAGGCTATTCTGAGACCGAACTTCGCAACAACATCACCATTCATCGCATAAAACCTCTAGTTAATGCAGAAACTGCACCACTTAGTGTTTTAAGAAACTATCCTCAACTTTCAGAATACTTTCGAGAACTTAACTTAGATATTATTCACACAAATAATCATTGTTCTTTAAGCGTGATAAAAGCCGCAAAGGCCTCTAAGATTCCAGTTATTTACTGTGTGCATGGATATGGACTTTTATGTCCTAAACATTCCTTTATAAGAAATAATGGCACACTTTGTGACGGTTTTAGTAGTTTTGCTTGTTTTCGTTTTTGCAATTATAGAACTATCCATGATTTACTCATTGTTAACGATTATAGAAAGCGAAACAAATTGATCAAGTCTTCAGACTACATAATTGCCCCTTCTAAACAAGTTTCTCAATTGTTTGAAGCTGAGAAAAACAATTTATCAGTAATCTACCATGGAGTAAATACAAAACGGTTTTTTCCTGTTCGAAGTGAGCCTTTTAAACAGAAATATGATTTAGATGAATATATCTTGGTTGTTGCTCGACTGATTCCAGAAAAAGGCGTTGAATATGCAATTCGAGCTATTAAAGAAATGAATTCAAAGTTGGTAATCATTGGTGACTATGATCTCTTTCAAAGAACACAAAGGAATCCCTATGGAAACAAATTATTTCGTTTAGTAAAATCTTTAGGAATACAACACAAAGTCTTATTTTTACAATTTCAGGATCATTGTGAGTTAATTAAAGCCCTTTCTGGTGCCTCGGCTACTTTGATTCCATCAGTGTGGCGTGAGCCATTTGGTTTAATTGCGTTAGAATCTCTTGCTTGTGAGACACCTGCAATCATTACACAAGTCTGTGGGGTTGCAGAAACCTTTGATGATACTGTTGGACGAATTATCAAGGAAGGCGCCATAGAAAGCATCGTTGATGCATTCCATAAAGTCTTTCCAAATTCCAAAGAAATGGGCAAAAGGGGGAGAATTAAAGTAGAAAACGAATTAACATGGAATCACGCCGCAGTTAAAACCCTTTCACTCTATGAAAGAGCGTCAAATCAAAATTCCTATAAGGCATAATCACCTTTCAAACGATCTAACCCATTGCCTTAATCTTATCGATACTCTAAAAATAGCATATACAAGGGCATTCAACATGAGGAATAATGCCGCAAGTGCCACTCCAAAAAGGAGACCAGGAATTGCGCTATTTATGAGCGTATATGGATTCATTTCACCAAGGCGCATTAATCCTCTAGCCAGTATCGGGATCATAACTAAAAATACAGGCGTGCGAACTCTTTTTGAGAGTTTTCGGGTTATCGTTAAAGGAATAACAGACGCGAAGAAGAGCATAATTCCACGTGAATATTTTCCCAGGTCTAAGAATTCTGCAAACGTGAAGAGAAAGAGCGAAATATCTGCAGCTACGAAACGAGCAGCCCCTGCAACTGGACCAATGCCCGATGCAACAAAAACAACTGCCAATCCTACAATAAATGGACCGAAATAAGGAGAGGCAGCCAGTACAAGTAATCCGCCTAATAAACATACAAAAAGTATGATATCAATTTTTAGAATGCTTTTAATGTGGTTGATAAATATAACTGTAATCATTCCTATGGCGCCGAATACTGCGCGCAAAATATTGCCTCCTCCAAAGGATGGAAACGGCGGCGGAAGGTTTGGAAGGTATCCAATGGCTGTAAGTGCATAACCATCAAGTACACCCGATGCTCCGTGAACTCCAACAATAACTGTTATCAATCTGCTTACAGAAAAGAAACTGATCATGGTAAAAGAAAATACCGCAAAAGTTGCTATAATTGCCTGCAAAAAAACTTCGGTTATTGATTTTGTAGCTGGAGGCGTTGCCGATGCTGTAATTACCATTCCTGCAGCATAAATATGAAGCAGAGATAAGAACGCAATAATAGCACACGAAACCATAAATAAATTTGAAGATGGAGTATATAAGCGGTGTTGTCTACTTCTTTCTCCATAGATGCTGCTGACGTCTCCCCTTGCGCCATCTAACGATTTTATTTTCACATATTTTCCTTGGGTATCCTGTCTATATTCTTTATATATCGCTGCCGCCAGCGGTGTGTCTATATATTGTTCTAGTAAAACAACCTTAGCGTTATCTGAAGATACTATAACGTCATTTACAATGAAATCAGCAGGGTTTGGATAATAACCAATAATAAACAAATCTAATTGTCTTGCATCACGTAATTGATTTAATCGAGTTCTTACCGACCAATATTGAAAAGTCTTTGCATTTGGAAATTTCTCGTGAATATAACCTGCAATCTCATCAAAATTATCCGCTACGATAACGATTGTTGCGTCAGGATTCGGTCCCACCGAAATAGCTAACGAAAACATTAACATAGTGGTAAGTATATAGAGTGCCACTGCAAAACGCATAGGATGGACCTGACGCAATATATGGAGAAGTTTTCTATAAACTGATGATCGTGATATTTTTCTTATTCTTCGTTCAAAGATTTTTTGTGTTCTAGATACAAACATAAACGGTAAGAGAAATAGAGCTGGTAACGAGAGGAGAGTTGAATAAATCTTCAGTCTTCTTGATTGATACGCTATATACAAATACATTTCTGAATCTGCTTTTATAGTAAACTCGCTCTCAGTTAGCTTAATAATTTTTCCTTTTGCCGAAGGAAAACCATACAAAAATTCTGCATCATCTGGCAGAATAAAAGAAATATAATATTCATAAACAGGTGAAA
>JAEOSO010000045.1 GCA_016840315.1 Candidatus Borrarchaeota archaeon
TTTTCGTATATAGGCGGTTTAGCTGAGTTGATTGCATCGATTTTCTCAGGTATTATGTCCACACATGTCACTGAAAAGCCTTGTTTGGCGAAACAAACTCCGCTGACCAGGCCTACGTATCCTGTGCCTATCATTGTGATTCTTCTATCTCTATTTTTCATAGAATCCCTCTAAATGAATTACAATTGATTGATAGATAAATAGATAACAACTTGAGTAGAAATTCAAACAACAACTCGATTTTTCAATATTTCGCCTATCCGTTCATTCAATTCTCATCGAGTTCGTTAAAAAATGATTTTCTGAGAACTTCAAAAATCTTCAAGAGGGTATCTTTAAAAGCCGTAAGAAAACTATCAAGTAAAGTTATGTGGGGTTGCTGATTTTCCACAACTTCTGAGGGACTCTTGTGGCGATTGGAGTAATAATCATCTAGCGTGGATTTTACTTCATTGAAAGAGAAAAGATTTTTTTCTGAAATACTCTCATAAAGTCTCCCAATGAGTGTAAAAAAAGAATTAGATTGAGCCTCAAAGTATTCAGACACGAAGATATCTTCCAATTTTTTGAGTTTAGCAAAATAATCTTCGATTCTATCAGCATCCAGCTCAATTAATGCACCAAGAAATGAGAAAATAGAAGAACTAAAGGCAAAAATTAAGAGTTCTGTTTGAAGAGGAGTTATCCCCACGATATCTTTGATTTGAGGATCAATTAAGTTAGAGAAATAATCTGTATTCTCTTTTAAGATGGAATTTGCCCGGTATAATGGTTTGTGACTTTCAATAAAAAATAGTTTAGCAAGAGAGTATTTCTCAAGCCAGATATGAATGATACCTAAATTGAGAAGGCAAGAATTCTTTGCTAGAAACAATTTATACAAATGTGAAAGTTCCCAAGTATTTAACATTTCATCTTTTGAAGTTTCTTCCGCAATTATGGTTAATGCTGACGAATAGTACTTTGCTGCTTTTCTATATTCTTGTAACTCCTGATAGGCTGATGCAGCCCGAATAAAATTATCAATGGCACCCATTGTGTCGTTGTTATTCACACAAAATTCGGCAGATTTTAAGAAATGGGAGGGTGCATCCGATTCTTCATTGGTCATACAAACCACCGGTGTATTGCTTTTATTGATTTAACACTGTTGTGACTAGTCACGAGAAACTTGGACAAACGTGGACAACTTAAGTTTGTTGGTGGCTTATAAAGCCAGCAATATTCATGATGAAAAACGTGGAGTTTATAAATATATATTAATAATTGGAATCTGACCCGTTTCCTCTATCGACGGGCTAGGACAAGTGTGTACAAATTTGTCCAACTTTATGGATAGAGTTACCCAGATTCAGAATGGTAGGAATGCCATCGCACGTAGAATTGTAAGTACAAAGAAAATTGCAATAATAATCCCCGATATCTTTAGCCAATTTCTCTCGTATTTTTCTGGTATACCGCGAATATCTCCAGGAGCACCTCCTTTCAACCGATGTTCAAACCATTTTGAGACACGATCTCCAAAAGCACTTCCTGTCGGTGGAATCAAATCGAGGAAAAGATGAGAGCTATAACCGATGAAGAAACTTGCCACTAGAAACAATACAGAGAATGAAAAACTGCTGATAAAGTAAAATATCAAGACTGCAGCGGGGATGATTGGCGAATGCGTGAAGGGACTACGATGATGCCGTATACCAAAATCTAAATCGAGATCTGGAAAATGAGAAGCCGCAGCAGTTATGATATAACCTAAGATTGATAGTGGGATTATAGTTAGTCGAATAGACGCGCTACCGAAAAAGAAATACGCTAAAAATACAATTGTAAAGGCTATACAAGCCCAAAATTTATGTTCAAACCTATTCATAGAATCACCTCAAGAATACTCCCCTGTTTACGGGGGATAGGAATTGCGTTCTAAACGAAATTCGGGTTAAAATAGTAAAATCTTCTTGTTTCGTGTTTTGTGTAAGACGTTTTCCCGTTTTTAGACAATGTAGGCTTAAACGATTTTTTAGGTTGCCACCGATGTAACACAAGTTATAGGTTTTATGTTTTACGAGCGTTCCTTTCTTCAGCCCAAGTGATAGTGTACCACCATATCTTCTTCTTATGCCGCCTTTCGCGAATTGAAAACGATGTAACTGTCTCCTGTGAAATTGTAACGGTGTTATATAGTACAATTTTCTCGTGGTAGGATAGTTTGCACCGGTTATGGCGGCGGCCAATACCCAGGCATCAACACAATGTGTCTCAAAGATGGGTTGTGATTTGCTCTTCTTTTTTTGTAATCCAAAGTGTTCTCGTAACTGTTGTGTCTCGTTCCCTTGTGCCAGTATTACAATTAATTTCAGTTTTTGTAACTCGCTATAGAAATACCACTTGCCCACTTCTAATGGGCTAAAATTGGTGTTCCATCTCTTATGATGTCTCTTTTTTGTAACTGCTTGTATATCCTCTACCACTAGGTATTGGATAGGGATAATGGTGCAGAGTTGTTTGATGAGCCGTAGTTTTACATCCCAGCGTGCTTTTGTGGATGGCGGTAACCTGCGTTGGTTTGTTAGTCGGTTTTTCTTGTTTTTTCTACGTCGAGTGTTCCTTCTTCTGCGTGCCCTTCTGGCATTTCGTCTTTGTTCGACCTTCCTTTTCACCCAAGTTACCGCTTCTGACATGATATTGACTACCGTATCACTTGTGCCAACGACTGAGAACCCTTCGTACTTCGTACCCGGATCTACACCGATGGCGAGCGGTTGTGTGACGGGTATGTGTGGATCGAATTGTAGGTGAAGGTAGAAGACGCCTATTTTATTGCGTTTCTTGATGGCCTTTCCTTGGGCTAAGAGTTTCCGAGCCTTCGCAGGTCGGCAGGGCATTAATGGAGTGCCATTTTTGCTAACGACAGGAATTCTACCGATTGCGGCCTCCCTGTCTGAGTCGCGTTTCCCTTCGCCAATGTATATAAGACGTAGTCTAGAATTGTTGTTGCTAGACGTGGAATTGAGTGATTCTTCCGAAGCGGGCTGGACTAGGGAGGCATCCAGCCATTCTTGTAGTCCTATACACGTAGTTCTCGCAGAACTGAGGCTAGTCAACTCTTGCATTGGTATCACCATCCCAAGCCCCGTCCTTTAGGACGGGGTAGTTGACAGAAACATCACCCAACAAATTAATTCATGAATTCATTTGTTGCTTAAGTCGATTGATCTAATGGAGAGATTAAGCTATACCTCATATTTAACATTTCTCATAAGTAACTAAGGATGGGGTAGTTTACAAGCGCAATGAATTTTAAAGTTCAGAAACCTCACACATTTTCAATCGTCTAAACTTTTAAAAGAAGAATTTGCTAGTCCCAATAATCACTCCAAAACTTTAAGTAGTGATATATGAAACTGATTCTCCAGACTTATACTGAAAGGTGCATAAAGTGAGACACAAGTGGGCACTCTTTTTCATAGTCATGCTTTGCTGCTCTATTACCATAACGACTACGCAACCAATTGAACCAGTAGCCGGCCAACAGGATGATGTGCAAAGTGGCAAGGATTTTCTTAATGTAACGAAAGCAGTTCAGCCAAAAGAAGCCTGGGTTAACCAGAATGTGACAGTGAACATTGAAATCAAGAACCCGGAAAGTGTTAATGAAACTATCTTTGATCTCACAGTAACGGAGGAAGATCTTCCTTTCTGGAGCTTTACAGAAATAGATGCAGGCAATTTAAGTCTTATTGATAGTATTGAACTCGGAGTTAAAGAGAACGTTTCAGCGTATTATGTTCTACGTCCCGAGAAATCTGGGAATTACACATTACCTGGAGCTAAGATTACATTTAAGGATGAAAACGATACTCGCTACGAGTTTTTTACCGAGCCGGTAGTGCTTAACGTACTTCCAAAATTAACTACAGTGGATTGGCGTAATGTACTTCTACTTTGCATTGCTGCTGTTGGAATCCCCGGTATTCCATGGGCATTTTTGTACTTCACAAAAAGGAAGACATTTAAACCTAGAAAGAAAAGAAAATAATAGGATTTTTTAAATGTACGGGAATAGAATAGATGATTTTCAAAGAAAATAACATCCCTACTGCACATATGATTTTTTTCACTAATTTATTATTGCATAAAAAGGATTGATGAGTTATGACGTTAAATAATCTACTTGAGAAAAAGAAACTACGATTTTTGCTCTTTGGCGGCAAAGGAGGAGTTGGCAAGACATCATGCGCCGCATCCACAGCAGTGTGGTTTGCCAAAAACACGGATAAGAAAATTCTCATTATTTCTACCGACCCTGCTCACAGTTTGGCTGACTCACTTGACCAGAAAATCGGTGGAGAAATTAGGCCGATAAACGGCATCGAAAATCTCTCTGGCCTCGAAATTGACCCAAAGACTGCCATTAAAGACTACAAAAGTCTCATGGGAATGTCTCCTGATGAAAGTTTGGCAGACATGTCACCAATTCCTTTAGACGAGATGGGTTTTGGCGACATGCTTTCTACGGCCCCACCTGGTATTGATGAAGCCTTAGCGTTCGGAAAGGTGCTTGAATTCATCGAGAAGCAGGATGAACATGATTTTGATTTAATCATATTTGATACTGCTCCGACCGGACATACACTTCGTCTTCTTAGTTTGCCAGAGGTACTTGAGTCTTTCCTTGGTAAAATCATTAAGTTTAGGTACACAATTGGAAAGTTCGTAGGCAAACTAAAGAGTCTCTTTGGACGTGAAACGGAGGACGATAGGACCATGGAGGCATTGGAGACACTTAAAGAATCGATTTCTAAGGCACGCGTGGATTTAAGCGATCCTGAAAAAACATCATTTTGTACAGTAATGATCCCAGAGGCCATGAGTATTTACGAAACTGAACGACTTGTCACTACACTCTACGAATATGAGATACCCATCAGCAATGTCTTGGTGAACATGGTATATCCAATAATTCCAGACTGTGCGTTTTGCAAGGCGAGACGAAGTATGCAAGAAGGAAACCTGGAAACGATCAACGAGTTTTACTCCGATGAATTCGAAATCACTGAAATTCCACTTTTCGACATAGAGATAAGAGGCATAGAAAGTTTAGAAATGTTCAGCACAATATTATTCGCAAATAACGAGAATTAGAGACGTTTTAAGAAGTAATGATGGCACTTAGTTTGCCTATCCATTTTTTATTTTCAATCTTTTAATTTTTTTGTATTTAATTCCTTTTGGTGCGCTTAGCTTCTAATCCTTTAATAAACGAAGTTTAAACCTTGGAAGTACTAAGACTCTAGAAAGATAGAGTATAACACCAACTAAACAAAGAATTGAAATCGGATATCCGAAAGGAACATTCTCTTCAAATCTTAGTGTTATAAGATGCTCGCCTTTTGGTAATTCTAGGGTTATAATACCGAATGTATTTTCTTGGACATTGATCTCTGTAGAATCTAAATATGCCTTCCAGTTAGGGAAGAAGCCAAACTTTACGACCAGAATTCCTCCGTTGGAAGATTTGGCTGTAATAGTCAACGTGGTTGGCTTTATTGAGATGAATTCTGCAATTCCTACAGTATTCGGGAATAAACTATCCCCATCATCGACAAGTTCTGTCATTGGTCGGAAATAAGGATTTTCAAGTATGGAACCATTACCAAACGTCTTAATGACGTTCCAGTCGTTTGCGATCCAAATCGACTCCTGATCTCGTCTCACCATTAAATATTTTAAGCTTAGATATCCAAGTTCTTTGGTTAATGAAGGTTTCACCGAGGTTCCTTGTGTAAACACGCTTGCAGTCCACCAGTGTGAACCTTGTACCTCGTAAAATTCAGATTTTGTAATTGATTCGCCCCTACCTTGCCCGTATAGATCGCTAATGCGATAGAGCCCAGTATCATACGACTTAATCCATTGTAAGGCATTCAAATAGTCCTCATCCTGCGGATAGTACTCCCATTTAAAGGCGCCTGTATACGGCCACATGTCAACTAAAATCAAGAGAACTGTAATTACAATGATCCAATGGCTTAAACGAAACCTAAAGTTTCTCTTAATCTCAAAAGCTTTTGCCTTTTCATAAATAGTATTTACGACCGTACCCGTTAAATAAGCGATGGAAATTGATGCAGGCAACAGAAATCGCCACGGCCACTTGAAAAAAGCGATAAGAGGCACGTAATAATAAATCCAAACGCTGGGGTAATCTGCTAAAACTAGCGAAATAATAAGAAGCACCATAAAGAACTTAGAATTTTTATCCTTTGGCTTTATAAAAAATGAAAATACTGCAAGTCCCAAAGTTACAATGCCTATATAGAACGGCATTTCACCAGCAATACCGATCTTAGATCCACGCATCCTCCACCATAACTCACGTGTATAGAGTTGAGGCAGACTAACAAAATGTGAAGCTGGATAACCGCCAGTAGACAGACCAACTTCGATATCCCACAAAATATAAGGAGTCTGTGTATACGCAGGAATTAGCCACCATGCGGTTAATCCTAATCCTACACCAATAGGGACAAAATACAGGGCAATCATCGAAATAGCTCTATTAACAGTAAGCTGACGGGCGATAAGTGGATCTAGAAGCGAATAGATTATATATATTGTAATTATGTAAACTGCATTATACGCAGTCGGTAAATGCGTCAATATTAGTCCTGAGAGAAAAATTCCTGAAATTATTGCTCTTAGCAAAGGCTTATCTGAATCTTTCTTTAGAGAATCTCTTGAAAAGATAAAAATAAGAGGCACATATGTATAGCCAATTAGTTCTGTAAAGGTACCTCTATAAAATGCAGTTGTAAGATGAAGACCTATGAAAGTAAAAGATATTGCAGAAATACATGCCATAATTCTATTCTGTGAAATTCTTTTTGTCATATAGTAAAAGGAAAGTGCGCAAAGAATAAACGAAAGAACAATCGCACCTTTCAGTGCTTGAAAGGTGTTTAAGAACCATGAAAAAGGAAATGCAAAATAGTAGCCAAGAAAATGATAGAAGCGAAACAGCGCCAGGCCACCAATTCCGCTCCAAGGATCAAAAGGAGAATATAAAATGCCGTCTCTCCAAAGCCTATACATCACCCACACATTACTTATGTGGTAAGTGAGGTCATGACTCTCTGGAAAGCCTGGCTTTGTAATGATAGTGTGAGTTGGAAGAATGGCCAAGATGACAAGAATAACAATAGTGATAACTTCGTTTCTTCTTTGTGAATTTTCAAAATACGAATGAATTGGAGAAGAAGGAAATGTAAACAATAAGGCTAT
The DNA here is from genome assembly GCA_016840315.1 of Candidatus Borrarchaeota archaeon. Classification (GTDB taxonomy): domain Archaea; phylum Asgardarchaeota; class Sifarchaeia; order Borrarchaeales; family Borrarchaeaceae; genus Borrarchaeum. Next base: position 7,282 of record JAEOSO010000045.1, read on the forward strand.
GGCTATTGCTATAGCGCAAACGATACCCAAGAGCGTATAGTTTGGAGCGGTGTATGGGGCTTTATATGTCGTTAAAAGAAACATAATTGGAAGAACGGTCATTAAAGAAGCAAATAAGAGGAATGGTCGTTCTAGCAACTTTTCGGAATTTCGATATAAAAATAACGCCAAAATAACCGCTGCTATTCCCAGGATAATAGCCTGGGGTATGTAAATCGTCCCATCCAAAGGAGAAAAAGACATTCTCATAAACAGAGCGAGAATTATACCCATAACTAAAAGCACTGGATAATAAAAAAACTGCTTTATTAAATCATAAGTGCGAGTTCTATTCATCCTTGACGTCATCTTTTTGACTTTTCCCCCAAACACTACAAAAAAACATGCCTAGACCTGTCCACTCATCAGCGTAACTATAAGCGATCATTCTCAAATTTTAATTGAGTCTCCCTTGCCAGTTCACGTCATCTTGAGATGTGGGGTTGCAAATATTGCAATTTTCTAAAATTCAAGAAGCACTGAAATTAGACGATAGTTACTTTTCCACCGATGGCTTCACCTGGCAAACCATGTTCGAATCTTGCCCTGACGACGCCGTTTCTTCCGTGGGGGCGCGAAATTTTTCCTTTGAGGCGTTTACCAACAGGAGAAAGCCAAACAACTGTTTTGCCTATTAAATGTGCGGCTTCTTTATCAGAATCGTATTTTGGAAATTTTAATAGCATATGCTTGTTGATTTGCCTATTGCCGCCTCGTCTGTATCCTGTGATAAGACCTTCAAGGCCCTTTATTATGCGATCAGTCATTCTGTTCACCATTTATGCTACCTTTCCCTAATATTTTCTATTTCTTTAAAAAGACTTCTATTAAGAATTGCGGATGCAGAAGTTACCTTTTTAACTCTTGAACCCAGAAGGCAGAAAAAACGAAAAATCAAGCGTGTGTGAATTGGTCTGCCGTTTTGCGTCTCAAGCCATAAAAAATCCTCAATATACCTTTTTTTACAAGTCCAACTAAAGGCTTATTTAGGCGAGTAAAAAGTTCAAGACGAGATAGTTTATTTTCGTGAGCTACTTCATACATGGATTTATTTCCATCACACGATTCAAGGAATGCCCATTCATCTCGTGATAACTTTGCAAGTTTCTTTGTATTAACCTCTTGGGTAATAGGAATTCGACAAATCGGACGGAACGTCTCACGTAACGTCCTCTCAAAACATAATAATAAAAAATCGTCAATTTTTTCAAATTCTGCTAGATCTCCAGACCAATCTTTAAGAACATGGCTATATCTAATTGAAATCAACTTTGCTGCAGTTGCTATGTCTTCTTCCAACAGAATTGGAGAAGTAAGCTCATCACTTAAAGCCACAACGATGAAGTTATGATCTTCGTCCCATTCAAAAACGAACTTAGTATCACCCGAGTCAATTGTCTCAAGTTGCCCGTTACCTGTTGTAACTACTTCACTAATCAATGAACTGATTCCACTCAAAGCACCACTAATTAAATCGGAATCAACACCATTCATGTGTTCTTCACAAAAGGTGCGAGAATAGATAGTTCTTCCGTCTTTATAGATTACAAACACCGAGTGTAATCCCATTATGATAACCTCAGCCGACTTTTTCTAGGATGCGAAGTTCATATTCGCAGAATTCCTCTTTTAATGCTTTGCAATGAGTTTCGATACAACTAACTCTCCATCCTTTTTGGATTGGTATCTCGTAAACCAGGGAAAAAAATTCTTCGACGATACCTGCAACAAAATCACAGAGAAATCCTTCTCCCTCCTCGGAAGCAAGGGTACCACAAATGACACATTGGGAATCGCGTATTTTGAATATACCTTTATTTTCCGATATCTTTGGAGAGACCCCGAATAGTTGCAGCCATAAATTTTTGATCAAATTCCTTATAGTACCGTCCTTTAACGGAGCGTGGAGTTTTATTAGTTCTTTGGAAAAAAGACTATATGCAATTTCCTCTCCGAAATTCTTTCCCCGCAATTTCAATTCTTTTCTTAAGTCTTTGAAAGACTCATTATATCTGTAGAGGTGTTTGATAAATAGCCCATACATGATTGGCAATAAATGCCTGTTCATCTCAGACAGACGCTTCACCTCGGGTTAAAATGAATTTACAGTGTGGTGTTCCATCTTTAGCCATGCATTCAGATTCATGGCATGAAATACTCGAAGAAGAAAAACGACCTTTTACCCCTATGTCTTCTAGGGTGAATTCGATGATGGCTTCAATAAAACCAGCAATAGCTTCAGAAAACGGAAAATGGACGGGTTCAGATATATTCTGACATAATTCACAAGACTTAGAGATAATTACCAATTGATTTGAACTCTTATCCCACTTACATCGATTAGGTTTCCTTAAAAATACAATTTTCCATAATTCTTCGACATAGCGCTCTATTTTCTTCTCAATACTGCTTGGATCTAACACTTTCGATATAAGTGGGTAGAAAACTTCGCCAAGTTGCCTACCAAATTCATGTAGATTATTTGTAATTCGTTCAATATTATATTGATGCCGCCAAACCATCGAGTTAATAATAGTCGTATACAGCCCGTTAACTAAAACTGTATTTACTTTAGTTTTGAGATCTTTCCTAGAGAGGCTCTCAATATGAATTTTGACCATATATAAACTCAGCCCAGTTGCGTTTTCAATCAATTAATTATTGATAAAACAAATCACACACAGGTTTATGAATTATCTGGTAACCAAGTGGCACATAGCAAATTGATGAGTGGTTTGGTACAGTTATCCACATTTTAGTCCTCACTCTTTGTATTGATTATAACAGTTAAGTTAAAGAATGCAGATCTAAAATAGATCAAGCTAGCATACCCTCGGAATTAATTCACCTACAGGCTTTTCTATGATTCTTTGTCCACCTACGTAGGTTTCCAAAATTACGTAACCTGGATCTTCAACTCTAGCCTCTCCGATGATTGCTGCGTCTTTCCCATAGTGAGCTTTTCGTATTTGTTCGAGAGTTTGTACTGCTTTATCAGACGAGACCCCTATAAGGGCAATACCTTCGCAGGCTACGTCTAGGGGATCCAATCCCAGCATATCAGAAGCAGCTAGGACTTCTGGGCGTCTAGGAATGTTATTTTCTTCAATCCAGATGCTAACACGTGATTTATGAGCAAATTCATTTAAAGCAGACGCAATTCCTCCCCTTGTTGGATCCTTCATGCAGGAAACGCCTCCAACTGAAAGCGCATTTTTGATAACCTCATAAATAGGCGCACAGTCGGATTTTAACTCCGTTTCAAACTCAATACCCTCTCGAAATGACAATAATGCTATACCATGATCACCAATGGTTCCAGTAGCTATGATCTTGTCCCCGGGTTTCAAATTTGAATCCGTAATTACATTTCCTTTAGGTACAATGCCAATTCCTGTAGTTGTGATTGTGATTTTATCGATATACCCTTTAGGCATGACTTTTGTGTCACCAGTAATTATAGCTACGTCTACTTCTCTTGCCGTTTCATCCATAGATCTTAGTATTCTTTTTAAATCAGAAACTGGAAAGCCCTCCTCAATGATCAACGCACTAGCTAGTGCGATAGGCCGTGCACCCATTACAGCGACGTCATTGATTGTTCCTGAAGTTGCCAATCTACCAATGTCTCCACCTGGAAAAAATATTGGATCTACAGTATGCCCATCGGTGCTAACTACAAGTTCAGTTTCGCAATCTTTTAAAGAGATCGTAGCCCCATCGTCCAAAGAATCTAATCCAATGCTTTCATTTGAAACAGTGCGTTTTGTAAAGGATTTCAGTATGAGATCGGATAATAATTCATCCATAACGCTTCCGCCAGCGCCGTGAGCCAATTTTATTACTTCAGGCATTTCTATCTCAACCTAAATTGGAGAAAATATTTATCTTATTAATGATATCAAGTGGTAGATACAATCTCGATGGATGATTTTTAAATTCAGTTATTAAAGCAACGAGATAATGAAATGAGAATAATCCATAAGTTTTAGTATAAACTAAAGAGTTATCGTATATATCTCGTAAAAAAGGGAATTTGGTTTAGAAATCAAAATTAAGGGGCGTAAGAAAATATTTAAAAAGGGAAAAGAATTCTGAAAAGTTGTTGTAGAAGAAATCATAGGTGAAGATATGCCAATTCATCATGGACGTTCAAAGCGAAAAGCTACTGGTGCGAAGTTACGATCATTTAGAAAAAAGAAAAAGTATGAAATCGGAAGAGAACCCGTAGAGACAAAAGTAGGCGAGGAAAAGAAAAAGAAAGTAAGAGTAAGAGGCGGCAATTTCAAAATTAAACTTCAAGCTGTACGCTACGTTAACGTAACCGATCGAGGAGTGACGAAGAAGGTACGTCTGCTTGGCGTTGAAGAAAACCCTGCAAGTTTAGATTTCACACGCAGACAAATCATTACAAAGGGGACTATTATACAGACAGATATTGGCTTAGCCAAAGTAACAAGTCGACCTGGCCAAGATGGCATTGTCAATGCCGTGACGGTTGAAGTAGTAGGGTAAACTGTAAACTCTTCTAATCGTATACTTAAGATTCTATTCTCATTTAAAACGTATCAATTTCTTTTTTCAGCGATTACAACTACAATATAGGCACGTGGAGACAAGAGTATGCTACCAAGAAGAGATCTCCCGGGATTAGCAAGTGTAGGCTTTGGTCTCATATTGCTAGGCGTAGGTCTTGTCATTCTTGGTTCGATACTTTCAAGTTTTGAAGCAGGCCAATCAGATCAGATACAAGGAGGAGGATTTATATTAATTGGTCCAATCCCCATAATTTTTGGAACCAGTACAGCTTTCCTTTTGCCTTTAATTATTATAGCTATAATTTTTATGATCCTTATGTTCGTTTTATTCCCGCTCATTTTTCGAAAAATGTGGATTCCGGAAATTGCTGAGGATATGTATAAAGTCTGTCCAACTTGTGGACAAATTCTTCAGAGAATGGCACGATCCTGTAATCAATGTGGTAATTACCTCGCAGAGCAAGATTAATCCAGCGAATAAATATTGTTTTTTTTGGTCAACGTAACTAGCACTTACTCTACTTTCATCACCTTACTAAAGTAGAGGTGCTTTCTTGCTTATTTTCTGTAAAGACTAAAAACTATATTGAAGTTAGACTAATCACGTGACATCCTCCCCACCCTATCGGATGGGGCTTCCAGCTTTCCATCGTGGTCTCGTTCCCTCACGGGAAGCGATGCTTAGCCTACGTCTATGGGCTTACGGAAACTTACCAGGTTGCACACGCTGCTCAATCACTATCCTGC
>JAEOSO010000123.1 GCA_016840315.1 Candidatus Borrarchaeota archaeon
GAGGACGATTAGGATATTGACCACCCAGATTTAATAACCGAACACGACCTGAAGGCTGGTTAGCCCCTAGTATTCAGCATAGATATGATTCACATATTCGATTAGTCACTAAGATCGAAACACTGCTACCGATAACCTTCAAAAAGGTAGAAGTGGCGAATTTCGACGCACAAAAAATGCAACACCCCGAAATTAAAGGCGTAGAATATCAGCAGGGCGAACTTCAGGGCTACGAAGTCAAAGAATACCTGTTAGACAAATGGAAACGAAGGTGCGCCTACTGTGGCAAAACTGGGATGCCCCTACAAGTAGAGCATATTATCCCGAAAAGTAGAGGCGGCACAAATAGAGTCTCCAATCTCACCATAGCCTGTGAAAAATGTAATGTAAAGAAAGGCAATCAGACCGCTGAAGAGTTTGGCTACCCTCACCTACAGCAACAGGCAAAGAAACCTCTTAAAGCAACGGCGTGCCTGAATAACATTCGCTGGAAGATAGTAGAGCAGTTAGGCGCAGAACATACTTACGGCTACGTCACCAAATACGAACGTAATAAGTTAGGTCTGGAAAAATCACATGTCAATGACGCGTTCGCAATTGCTGGCGGAACGAATCAAGAACGCTGCCGCCCTTACGAGGTAATTCAAGTGAGGCGCAATAATCGTTCTATACAGACGAATAGAAAGGGATTCAAACCGTCTATTAGGAAACAAAGATACCAGTTACAACCCCACGATTTGGTAAAATTTGAGGGTAGAACTTATAGCGTCAAAGGAGTCCATTGTTATGGCAAACGTGTTATTTTAAAAAATGTTAAGGGAAAAGACAAAAGTGTAGCGATCAACAAAGTAGAGTTGATTAAATATGGAAAAGGATTATTATTCACCTTCAAAAACCACTAATATGCGCAATTCATCCCCCCAACAAGTTGAGGGGTCTCCTTGCGGTGAAAATCATGAAGCGAAAGCAAGGCTACTTCCCATATGGAACTCAGAAAAAATTTTGATTATTTCAATGTTCTTGCTTCACATATCGTTCTTCTTTATCAACCCATTTCGTAGTATCGTGTACATCGCTCTATTAAATATATTACCGGGTTATATTCTGTTAAGATTTTTCTTACAAATCCAAACTGACAGAATACGGATGCTGCTTTTTTCAGCGGCTTTGAACATAATTGCATCTCCGTTAACCATCTTACCATTAGGAAGTATTTTTGGGAAACTTAGTATTTGGCTTATTGTTGCTTCTTTGGATATTGCCCTTGGTATTGGCCTTCTTTTCTCTAAATATGTAAACAGAACGATTAATTACGCTGGAGAGCCATTTCAAACAATGACGTTAGTTATATTAGCAATTTTGCTCTTATTTCAATTTTCAAACAACATAATCTATTACACTATGTTGATTCGTGTTGATCAGGGAAATACTCTCTTCTATTTCGATCCTATTGATCATTTCTGGTATTGTGCAATTATAGAGGAATGTGCACGAAGTATTCCTCCCCAGACCCCAGAATATGCCGGTGTTGTGCTTACTTATCCATGGTTACACCTGCTTCACTACGCAGCTATAATGAAAACAAGTGGAATCGATGTCATTTCAACTATGATAATTCAGAACGCAGTTATGAACACGATATTTATCGCTTTGTGTTTTATTTTTGTTGTAGATACATTTAAGAGTAAAAACGCTGGACTGATGGCAGCATATCTTATGACCGTTGGGATAGCTATTTATTGGCTCATTGTTTCCATAGAGACAGGCACAATTCCATTCTTTGCATCATATCAAAGGACGCCAGGTCCACAAGTATTGGTGAGAGCTTTAGCTATCGAATCCCTTTATTCTGGTTTCATACGTGCACCAGGGTATATTGTTGCGGTATTAATTGTTTTTTTCCTCTATTCTTATGTAACACAAAAGACTAATCGATATTTTATTATGGCATTCGCTCTTCTTTCAGCATTGCCATTTTATCATCCAATTCTTCACCTTACAATTATAGGTACTTTAGCTGTCTTTTGTCTAATCTTATTGTCATTAAGGCAGTATAAAGAAAGTATAATATTTGTATTTTCAACAATCGTATCAATAATCCCGTTTGGAGCGTATACTTTCACATTTGCCCCATATCTTATAGACCTAGCAAGGGGGAACCCTGGTGGATATTTCCGAATCAGATTTTTAGTAGGACTTTTTGTTCCTTTACACTCCATACAAGCGATACTCATCTACTTTGGCATTTGCTCTGTGTTTAGTTTTATAGGGTTTTTAACCCACATGAGAAAAAACCGTATTTTATCTCTATTGCTCGGCTCGTGGTTATTGTGCACAATCCTCTTCATTGTATTCACTCATTTGTATCGTGGCGGTAATTATACATATTATTACTCCGCAACAATCCCAGTAGTCTTCTTAGGTGCAATGGGAATAAGAAAGGCAATACATCACACTAACAAAAGAATTCGATTCTCTTCAATATCGCCTCTTATTATTGTAATCATAATCATCATTGTTACTTTCGTTCCTTTTTGGCAAAGGTGGTACACTACTGCTACGCTAGAAACTCCTTATTATTATATCACTGACGAAGAGATGGCGGCATATACCTGGATCAAAGCAAATACTCCTTCAGACGCAGTTTTCTTAGTAAGGCCTTCACTTTCTGTGGAAGCACCGAGTCCTCTAATCACATATGGGGCAAGGAGAGTCGTTGTTGGAAATGAAATTCATGTAGAAAGTCAACGTTTATACTTTGATCAGAGATATAACGATACCATAACAATATATGTCTCAAAAGATGTAAGCCTTGTTTCAGATCTCTTAAAAAAATATGATGTGGATTACGTACTGGTGTCGCCTAGAGAGCGCCATAGTTTCACTATGGAAGAGCTCCAGAAATTCGATGAGTATCCTCAGTTATTTGAAATTGCATTCAAGAATACTGATGTTACCATTTACAAAGTAGTATACTAACTGTAATCCTTTTATCAATCCGTGTACTCAAGAGGCAATTGAAACAAGCTGCTTTATCAGGAGGAGAAAATGTATTTTTTTTCAAGTCCACCGATAACAAGAAAAGAAGAATGCGGTATCCAAAGAAGGATACCACATTGAAGGGAGGGAGGGGTTTTAAAAATTCAGTTGCTTAACTACATAATGGTATAGTTCATATATAAACTTTCTGAGAAAAACATTCACACATTTGATAATAATCTTCTGTTTCTTTAGGCGGATATTTTAATCAGTGATCTTCTTAATTACTCCCACTGCGGGACATGCACTCAAACCCATCCTATTAGTTTATCTAAAGTCCTGCTTAACTCCTCTATATTATACGGTTTATTTACTGCACCACTAAAACCGTGCTTTTCAAAGTCAATCATTAATGGGTCAGTAGAATTTGCGCTGGAAACTAGGCCTTTCACTTTTGGGTCTATTTCAAGCAAGTTTTTGATAGTTTCTTTGCCTCCCATACCGCCTCGAATATTTAAATCAATGATAACAACATCAAAAGGCTTCGTTGAGTCTTTATCTTCTTGATGGACATACTTGATTGCAATATCTGAACCAATAGTCTGCTTATATGACTCAGAAAAACGATTTTCAGTATATCTTATAATAAGCGATGTTTTACCTACCTTCTCATCGCCTACAACAACAACTTTGAATTCAAACTTAATAGACATTTTTCATCCCCTAGGATTTTGACTTAAGTTCCTTGATTCGTTCTGAAGCAGGCATAATAAGAGTGAATAATTTTAGCGTTAAAGCTTCTATTGCTTTTACATACTTTGGATTACGTAGCCATATAGCTAAATCGTGAGTTGGAGTCGGAGTCCATTCTCCAATAAAAGTAATCAAGCATTCTCTTGAATCAGAAATATATGTACC
>JAEOSO010000124.1 GCA_016840315.1 Candidatus Borrarchaeota archaeon
GTGGAATTGAGTGATTCTTCCGAAGTGGGCTGAACTAGGGAGGCATCCAGCCATTCTTGTAGCCCAATACACGTAGTTCTGGCAGAACTTAGTCTAGTCAATTCTTGCGTTGGTATCACCATCCCAAGCCCCGTCCTTCAGGGCGGGGTAGTTGACTTGTACCACTCCGTATTACTGAATTTTGTTGAAATGTAGAGGACTATTCAACTTTGATCTCTGTTCCGCTGCTTTCGTCTTCTTTTGGCTTCACTCTTTTTAGTCGGACTTCGAGCACTCCATTTTTGTAATGTGCTTTCGCTTCACCTGGGATTACCTCTACGGGCAGTCTTAATTTTTTGTAAAACTTTTCTCCACATTTGATTTCGAGTTCCTTCTCTGTACCACGCAGATTAATCTCTTCTTTTTCGATTCCTGGTGTTTCTGCAACTATAATCACTTCATCGTTTGTTTCCATGATATCTACTAACGGTTCTCGTTCATCTTTAATCTTCGGACCTTTTTTGAAATCAAAACCTGGTTTATTGCCAAATTCTCTGATAATAGGCTTCCCGTCAGGACCAACTCCCATTGAAAAACCAAAGATGTAAGGACCCTTTTTCTCGAAACCACTAGGTAGCCTAAATTTCGGTAGAAATTTTTGAAAGTCTTCCATATCAAAAGGACGAGTTCCCATTTCTTTCATCATTTCTTCCATCATTTCCCTTAAATTGTCTATCATATCAAAAGGATCCCAACTATCACGCTTTTTCTTTCTCTTTTTGTCCCAATTATCCCAATCGTCTTCATAACTCATTTTTTTACACCAAAAATTTTCAATAACATGACAGATAAATCTGTACAGTTCAATATTTGTATCTTAAATAGGCTAAAAGTCTATATAAAGTTTTTTAAATTGACTGACATTAAATATTATTTAAGTATTCCACAATCACAATATTTAAATATTCTTTGTACAGATAATTCAGTACGAAACAGTAGATTACACTGCTTTAGTGTGGCTACTGTCTTATTGTTATTACTTAATATGAGGTGAAAACATCATGGAAAGTTCTAGTGACATAACGCTACGCGTCTTAGATGCTAGAAAGAGAGACGTGGGAAGGGGAATTGCACGAGTGGATCAGAAAGTAATGAATGAAGCTAATCTTAGTTCTGGAGACATTATCGAGATTTTCGGCACGAATAAAACTGCAGCGATAGTATGGCCAGGATATCCTGAGGACATGGGCACAGAAACGATACGTATTGACAAGGCAACGCGAAGTAATGCTGGTGTTACGATCGATGACAAAGTCAATATTCAAAAAGTACAGCAGGTGAAATCTGCCGAAAAGGTAACCTTCGCTCCTACTGAACCGCTGAGAATAATGGGAGGCGAGCAGTACTTAAGCAGGATCTTGCAAGGCAGACCCATAACCAGAGGCGATCGAGTTCGATTCGCAATTATGGGCAGGCTCATTGAACTTGTTGTGACTGCAATTCAGCCTTCAAATGTCGCTGTTATTGTAAATTCAGATACACAAATTAGTTTGAAAGCCGAACCAGCCAAAGAGATTGATAGAAGGATTCCAACCGTGTCATATGAAGATGTTGGCGGTCTAGGATCTGAAATTCAGAAAGTTCGTGAAATGATCGAATTACCGCTAAAGCATCCTGTACTGTTCGAAAGATTGGGAATCGAGCCACCAAAGGGTGTCTTGTTACATGGTCCTCCTGGGACAGGGAAGACTTTATTGGCAAAAGCTGTTGCTAATGAAACGGATGCATATTTCATCAATTTGTCAGGCCCTGAAGTTATGTCAAAATTTTACGGGGAATCAGAAGCTAACGTCCGCGAAATCTTCAAAGAAGCAGAAGAAAACGCACCAAGTATCATATTTCTAGATGAATTGGATGCTATCGCCCCAAAACGTGAAGAAGTAACCGGTGAAGTTGAACGAAGAGTTGTTGCCCAACTTTTAGCTTTAATGGATGGCTTAGAATCACGAGGTCAGGTAATTGTTATTGGAGCAACCAATAGAGTTAATTCACTAGATCCTGCATTGAGAAGAGGCGGACGTTTCGACAGGGAAATTGAAATTGGTGTACCAGATAAAAATGGCCGGTTGGAGATTTTTCAAATTCATACGCGTGGTATGCCTCTTACTGAAGATGTAGACCTAGAGAAACTAGCTAAGATTACACATGGTTTTGTGGGGGCAGATATAGCGACTTTAGCTAAAGAAGCTGCTATGATTTCATTACGAAGAATCCTACCACAAATCGATTTAGACGCACAAGAACTACCTGTGTCAGTGCTGGAGTCAATTGAAGTTACGCAAAACGACTTTTTGGAAGCAAAAAAGGATGTTGAGCCATCTGCTATGCGAGAAGTCTTTGTAGAAGTTGCTAACATGCATTGGTCTGATATAGGAGGACTTGAAGACCCTAAACAGGAATTAAAAGAAGCGGTTGAATGGCCAATTAAATTCCCCGAAGTCTTTCAATACACAAATACGGAGCCACCGAAGGGAATTCTTCTATTTGGCGCACCAGGGACAGGCAAGACACTGTTAGCTAAAGCCGTCGCTAATGAAAGTGAAGCAAATTTCATAAGCATCAAAGGCCCGGAGATGTTGTCAAAATGGGTTGGCGAATCTGAAAGAGCGGTTCGTGAGACCTTCAGAAAAGCTAGGCAGGCAGCACCTGCTATAATTTTCTTCGATGAATTAGATGCAATCACACCACATAGAGGTCTAGGCTTCGGCGATTCCCATGTTACTGAACGTGTTATCAGTCAGATTCTAACAGAATTAGATGGACTTGTGGAACTGGAGAACGTTGTAGTTCTCGGGGCAACTAATCGACCTGATCTTATCGATGCAGCACTTTTGCGACCAGGACGGTTTGATAGGTTGATCTATGTACCTCCACCTGATAAAACCGCCAGAGAAGAGATATTTAAAATACATCTCAAGGGTAAACCGCTTGCAGAAGATGTCAATATTGTAGAGTTGGCAGAAATAACTGAAGACTATGTAGGATCTGATATAGCGTCAGTTAGTCGAGAAGCTGTTATGTTGGCAATCCGGGAATTTTTCGTATCTGGCATTTCGCGAGAACAAGTAGAACAGGCGAAATACGTTAAAGCATACAAGAAACACTTTCTAGAAGCATTAAAGAAAGTCAAACCGAGTGGAACAAAGAACCTTAAATTGTATGAAGCCTTCATTGAGCAGGGTGCGAAAGATCAGCGGCGAACAAGACCAGAATCTACACCTTTCTATGGCTAGCCTATTTTCTTATTTTTTAACTGGCTTTTTTTCTTAATTTAGTTATTTCCTCTGGAAGCAAGAATTTTTTTTATGCTCCAACGACTCTAGCTGTTGCTGCTCGGGGATCTGTTGCTGTTATTATAGCTGATACTGAATCTTGGTTAAATCCTTTGAATCCTTGGTTCCGTTGAATGTTCTCAAGGTGACTGCTAATTGCTCCGACTGCTGATTGAAGTTTACATTCACCGTCATTTTAGCCCTGCAGCAGAAACAATTTTAATAATATCGTTGTCTTCCAACTCATGGTCTTCAGCAAGCCTTTTTCCAGTACGGGCATCAACTGCGTGAATAAAAGTATCCACTAGATCAGTATGAATTTTTCCTGCAAATTCCTTTGCAGTTGTGCCTCTTTTAACCAGATATACATCCGGTAATACTCTTCCATCCGAGTCTGAAAAATTTGTAGCATCGTGTACGGGATAGACTGCTATCATATCTAATAGTTCGAATACTGCTTTTTCAAGCGCTTGTTGGACACCTGTAGATCCATATTTTGCTAAAATTTCTGTCTGAATTCGCTCAAGGCTTGCTTTTTCTTTATC
>JAEOSO010000004.1 GCA_016840315.1 Candidatus Borrarchaeota archaeon
TTATTAATTTAAACAAACGCTACAAGTCTAAGCAAGCTTACATAAAAGTCCTTAATATTTAGGATCAATTAATCATAACGTTTCTCGAAGGGCGTTCACGATTTCCATTATTTCCTTTGCTTCATCTTTTGACGTAATTCCAACAGCTACTGCATCTATATTTTGTTGAAAAAGGAATTCAAGTGCCTCTTGAGGCGCAATTTCGCCTGCGGCTAATGGTTTCATCGCGATGATTTTTGTATTTGAACCATTTTCGCTTATAACTTTTAATAAACCTTCTAGATTATTTACGAACTTACCTATTGCGTTTAGAGGCGTCATGAGATATTCAAGATCTAAATCGCTTTGAAGCAATTTTGGTAGTGTTTCGTTTGGGCTATGCGTTGCTGCGCCAGGGATTGCAAATTCCCTTACTTGTTTAGCAAATCTTGCTAAGGTTTCAAAATCATTTGATATGAGAGCTTTATCAGTGATTGCTCCATGAGCAAGTATAACTTCCGCTTTCATGTCTGCAAGATTCCATAGACTCTCTTGTATCTGTTGAGGAGGGACGGAGGCAATAATAGGAATATGTTGACCCGTCTTCTCTCGTGCAACGAAAAGAGCATCTAATATCCTAGGATAAGCGATTGGCTGGACTCCATCAAATCCTAACTCAATTGCAACCATAAAAAGTCGCACCATGTTTTCAGGTTTGTTCCAAAACGTTTCGTAATAAACTCTTGAGCGGCTATCGAACTGCCCTGCCCCCATAAACGGACTTGTTCCCATGTATACTTCTATTTTTTTCAAAAAAATCTTCATCCTTTAAATGATCTACAGGGTGAATAATTTGGAAATATCATTTCCCTCGGACTCTAGCACATACACCGCTTCAATATCCTATTTACTGTTTCGATGATTACATTTATACTTAGCAATCAAATCCTTTCTAGAGGAAAATCCCTGTTTTTTAGCAATTTCTTCTAATGCAAGACCTGCTTCCTGGCGAATATCGGGGCTTTTGTCCTTTTTTAACGCGTTAACTAATGGTTTTATTGCCCGAGTATCACCAATCTCCCCAAGTGCCCAGGCTGCCCAATCCCTAATATTTGACTCTTTTTCTTCGTCCAAAAGTGAAATTAAAGGAATAACCGCGGACTTAGCTTCTTTAATTGCACCTAATGCTCTTGCGGCTGCCCAACGCACGCCCCCACTCTTTGCACTCAAATTATCACATAAATAAGGTACTGCCTCTACAACTTTCAACTTTCCAAGGGCTTACGAAGCTTCTATTTTTACTTGTGGGTCTTTATCCCGTAGAAGTGAGATTAACACAGGAATTGTTGTTCTATCTCCAATTTTTCCCAGTGATTCAGCACATGCTTCCCTGACGTATGAATTCGTTTCTTCATTAATTGATCTAATTAAGAAAGGAATCGCTCTTTTGTCTTTTATCTCTCCCAAAATTTCTGCAATCCTCCCTCTTACATACCACTTCTCATGTTGAAGTGCAACAATCAATTGATCAATTGCATTCTTCCCTATTGAAATCAACTCATTAATGATCTCCGTATCTTGTTCGGTACTTAATGCATTAATTAATTCCTTTATCCTGTTACTGGACATTTTTTCCACGCTGCTTAACATTAGTACTGTTTCATTTATTTGACAAATTTTGAATGAGTAAATTAACGAACTAAAAACTCACAATCTTTTTTATCAAGTTTGTAACAATAAAGCACATAAAACGTAAAATAATGATGAGGTTTCCATAAAATTTGTTTTCCTTACTTGCCACGTGATATTGGATAATGTGCCGTCATTAGAAGAGTTATGGAATTTTTTTCATTATTTACAAAGAAAACTTTTTAAATAAATCAAAAAATAGGAACAGGTACTAAATGTGTATAATCCTTAGTTAAGTTAGAATCACAATTATCCTAAGATCTATCGGTTCTTCTTACTTTACACTTGTTGGATGGAATTTCAAATGCCCAATTTTAGATACTCAGTTTATGGTCTCGATCCAGATAGGACCGCCAAAGCGAGTGGCAGAGATGTAAGGATCCACCCGAAACACGCAAGAGAAGTGTGCCATGCACTTAAAGGAATGGATTTGGATGAGGCTAAGGAATTCCTCGAAGAAGTTATTGATATGCGGCGGATGGTGCCGCTCAAACGACACAAGAAGAAAAAGCCGCATCATAAGGGATTGCATAAGTGGTTCGCCGGCGCGTATCCTGTGAAAGCCGCGAAAGCAATATTAGCAATTCTCGACAATGTAGAAGCAAATGCGGAATATAAAGGCTTAGATATCGATCGGTGTAGGCTTATTCACATTACAGCACAACGCGCTATGAAAATGAAGAACTACATACCGCGCGCCTTTGGGCGCTCTTCACCATATTTCAAAACATTGACACACATTGAGGCTGTGGTCGAAGAACAGTAATAGTGAGGTTAGACAGCAAAAAATCCCGAAGTAAAAGCCTGGGGGGAAAAATATCCCAACGAAAAACCATTTTATCGAAAAAGGCATTTTGCAAAATGATATTGATGAATACTTCAGAGACAAACTCGCACGTTCAGGATATAGTAAGCTTGAAATTCACAAGACGCCACTTGGCACTCGTGTCGTCATTTTTGCCGAGCGCCCTGGCATGGTAATTGGTCGTCGAGGTCGGAGTGTTAAAGCACTTACGATGGACCTTGAAAATCAGTTTAACCTCGAAAACCCGCAGATCGAGGTAAACCAGATTCCTGTGCCCGAGTTAAACGCGCAGGTTATGGTACAAAGAATCGCTAGCGGATTAATTAGAGGCATACATTTTAGGCGTGCAGGATATAGTGTCTTAAGACGAGTAATGAAAGCAGGAGCAAGAGGCGTGGAAATTACTATCAAAGGGAAAATTACAAGTCAACGGGCACGAACAGAAAAATTTAGAGAAGGTTTTGTGGCCAAATGTGGCGAACCCGCCTTGCTGTATGTTGACCACGCAACGGTTCACGTTCCGCGAAAAAGCGGCGTCCTTGGGGTCACCGTAAAAATTATGCTTCCCGAAGGCGTACTTCCCGACGAGGTTAAATTTATTCCAAGACCTGAACCTGAGGATGGTGAACTAGGCGAAGAGGAACTTAAAGAGGCTATTGAAAGCCCAATTGATGAATTAATGGAAGAAGAACCTAAAACTGATAAGGAGTCTGCGTAATGGCAATATTACGATCAAAGGAAATTCGAACAATGGAACCTTCCGCTAGGCTGAAAAAGTTAAATGAACTCCAAGCTGAATATATGCAAAATAAAGCAAAGATGGCTAGTGGTGGGGCCTTAGAAAATCCAGGGCGAATAAAAGCATTAAGGAGAACCATCGCCCGCCTAATTACTATCATTAAAGAAGAAGAATCGAAAGCAAGATGAAATCAAATCTTACTGTAAAGACACTACTTCGTCATGAATTAATTGGTCTAAAGATACAGATTGTAAAGTCCGCTCACAAAGACCTATGCGGTATAAGCGGCACAATTCGCGATGAAACTAAAAACACTGTAGTCCTCGAAAGAGACAATGGACGAATATCAATAATTCCAAAGGGATATTCTACGTTTCAGATTGAACTATCAAATGGAACCAAGACCGAAGTCGATGGAAAACTATTGATTGGACGTCCTGAAGATCGTATTAAAAAAAGACGGTGAGAATAAATGATAAGAAACATTGGACTAGATGTGATGCCCCCTAAGAGCATATGTGAGGATCATCATTGTCCATTTCATGGAACCGATCCAGTCCGTATCAGAGGACGGATATTTACAGGAATTATTGAAAACGATAAGATGAATAATAGTGTTATTATTCGGCGAGATTATCTGAAATATTCGCGCAAATTCAACCGATATGAGCGCGCAAAGTCGCATATTCCCGCGCATAATCCACCTTGCATAGATGCAAAAAAAGGTGACAAAGTACGAATTGCGGAATGCCGACCAATCAGCAAAACAGTATCATTTGTCGTTGTAGAGAAACTGGAATAGCCGTATGTCAAAAAGAGGAAGAGCCATATGTCAAAAAGAGGGCGAGCATCTGGCAGCGCTTATAAGGTGCGTGTTACAAAAGGTTTACCAATAGGTGCTGTGATAAAATGTGCAGATAATTCTGGTGCAAAAATTCTGAAACTTATTGCGGTTATAGGATACGGTGGACGTTTGAGGCGTCTTGCTTCTGCAGGGGTTGGAGATATGGTGGTTGTCTCTGTAAAGAAGGGCACTCCTCAGATGCGACGACAGGTGATAAATGCCGTAATTATTCGACAAAAGAAACCCTATAGACGATTTGATGGCACTTGGATTTACTTTGAAGATAATGCTGCAGTTGTTACTACACCAATAGGTGAACCTCGCGGAAGTGACATTAGAGGTCCTGTGGCAAAAGAGGCCGCCGAACGGTGGCCACGGATTGCTAGCACAGCAAGGATGATTATTTAATTACTTTGAGTGTAGGAGGCATCCAATCATGCGAATAAAATCAAAACAACCTAGAAAACAACGTAAAGCGCTGTTTAAAGCGCCTTTACATCAACGACAAAAACTTGTCTCCGTTCATTTAGCACCTGAATTACGAGAGGAATTTGGTATACGCTCCCTCCCTGTGCGAAAGGATGATACGGTAGTAATTATGCGTGGCGGTCTGAGAGAAGTCGAAGGAAAAGTCACCGAAGTTAACCTAAAAACGATTCAAGTTTTTGTAGATGGTGCTACACGAGACAAAGCGGACGGTTCGACAATTAATATACCTTTTCACCCCTCAAATTTAATGATCATCAAATTAAATTTATCTGATAAACGAAGAAAAGCAATTCTCAAGAGAAAAGCAATGGGAAGAGATATTTGAAGAATAAAGGTGAATGCTAAAAATGGCACGAATGGGAAGTAAAAAGCATATAAAGAGGTTAGCTGCCCCTCGTCTGTGGCAGATTCATAGGAAAGAAAAAAAATGGGCTCCCCGAACACGTCCGGGTACACATCCACTCCACAGATCTATTCCAATTCAAATCATTGTCCGCGATATGTTAGGTTATGCAAAAACTATTAGGGAAACTAAAAAAATTTTGACAGACGGTAATGTTTTAGTTGATGGAATAATACGCAAAGATTTACGTTTTCCTGTCGGTTTAATGGATACGGTTGAAATCAAAAAAATACACAAGTTTTATCGTGTTTTGCCTCATCCGCGCAAGGAGCTTATCCTTACTGAAATTAGCGAAGAAGAGGCCGCGTTTAAGTTATGTCAAATTACAAATAAGGTTACAGTTAAGAGAGGCAATATCCAATTGAATCTTCATGATGGAAGAAATATTCTCATAAAAGTCTCTGATGCGCAAAATCCTGTAGAAGATGCTTACAAAACGCGAGACGCGCTACAACTCGCTCTTCCAAACCAAGAGATTATTAATCACGTGACGTTTGAGGCAGACGTAGTTGCGATTATTCGAGGCGGAAAAAATGCGGGAGTAGTAGGGCGCATCAAAGAGATTGAGAAGAGAATCGGTTATCATACAAGCGTAGTAATGCTGGAAAACGCTCAGGGCGAATTGTTTGAGACTGCACTTGAATATGTCTTTCCTATTGGGGAAGAAGAACCGATAATTTCTTTGCCTCAGTACAGTTGATTCTAAAAAATTCCAATGTGAGAACTCATGTCAAGTCTTACAACTGAAGAAAAAGAACGATTGTTCAACGATTGGAAAGAATATCCTATGCGTAAACCAAGAATTGCAAAAGTCGTTGTGAACATGGGTGTAGGCAGATCAGGCGAGATTCTTGTCCGCGCTAGAACGGTTCTTGAGAGTCTAACCAGTCAAACACCCATTGACCTTACTGCGAAGCAGACTATTCGTGATTTCGGGATACGAAAAAATGAGCCAATCGCATGCAAGGTAACCTTGCGAGATAGAAAGGCACGCATATTCCTAGAAAAAGCAATAACGGCAGTAGATAATCAAATAGTTCGCAGTTCGTTCGATAAGTTTGGTAATTTCTCTTTCGGAATTAAAGAGCATATTGATATTCCTGGAACTCAGTATGATCCCGATTTAGGAATATTTGGGATGGATGTATGTGTATCTTTTGAACGACCTGGTTATAGAATTGCTCGACGACGAAGACAGCGTTGTTCTGTTCCTACGCGGCATAAACTTACAAAAACAGAAGTAAGACTTTTCATAGAGAAAGAGTTCGATGTTGAAATCGTGGAAGAACGCAGAATAAAATTCTTTTAATGATGATAGAGGTGAATGTGTTTGCCTGAGCGTGCAAAGTTTGGAAAGGGAAGTCGAAGATGTAGGCGTTGTGGCACTCATCGAGGTGTGATTAGATCTCACGGTATTATGATTTGCAGACGCTGCTTTAGAGAAATAGCCGATAAACTTGGTTTCAAAAAATTTGGTTGAGGATGACGATAATGACTCTTATGGATACATTAGCAAATGCGATGTCCAATATATATAATCATGAACTCGTTGGCAAAAAAGAAGTTATTGTAAGACCTGCTTCTAAAGTAATAGCCGCCACATTACGAGTGCTCCAAAAAACTGGATATGTCGGCGAATTCGAGTTCGTGGACGATGGAAGGGCTGGCATTTTCCGAGTACAACTGTTAGGACGCATAAATAAGTGCGGTGTGGTAAAACCTCGTTACCCAGTAAAGTATCGAGATTTCGAAAGATGGGAAAAACGATATCTTCCCGCTAGAGGATTTGGTATGCTTGTTGTGTCAACTCCTGAAGGTGTCATATCACATATGGATGCAAAAAACAAAAAAACTGGCGGACGATTGCTCGCCTATGTTTATTAAATGATAAATGAAGGATTGCAATGCATAGGGCTTCAGGTGGTTTACTATGGTCAAATCTGCTCTCGTTGAAGAAAAAATCGACATTCCAGAAAATGTTAATGTAGATGTGGAAAAATCTATCGTGGTAGTCAAAGGTCCAAAAGGCGAATTGAAACGAGATTTTAGCCATGCTCAAGTCTCAATCACAAAAGAGAACAATACCGTTAAAACATCAAACTATTTTCCACGGAAAAAAGAAAGAGCACTTGTAGGTACGATAACTTCACACATACGCAATATGATCAAGGGCGTCACGGACGGGTTCATCTACAAAATGAAAGTTGTCATTTCACACTTCCCTGTCACTGTTGAAGTTCAAGAGGCTAATAAAGTAGTTCTTATCAAGAATTTCACGGGCGAAAGATCCCCCAGAAAATCCAAGATTGTTGGTAATGAAACCTCCGTACGGATGGAAGACAAAGAGACATTGATCGTTGAGGGCATTAATATAGAAGATGTCGCTCAAACAGCTGCAAATATTCAACAAACTACTAAAATTAGAAAGAAGGACATTCGTGTTTTTATGGACGGTATTTACGTCTTTGAGAAAATAAAGTAGACTGAAGTCCTATTGAAAATTCAAAAATTTCTGTTCTCGATTTGCTAGAACAAAACTTCTACAAATAAAGTACTTGTTTTTTGAGAATTTCTAAAATTATTATACAACTAAAACAAAAATAGATAGATTTATCTGAGCGGGACAAACTGCGAACTCTTGGTTGCTCCAACTCCGGGGTTGCCATGATTTACCCTTTTGCATGTCGGGGATAGCTCACCTAAATACATACCTATCATTTCAGGTCTGATTGTGACTTCAACAAAAATAAGCCCATTATAAATACCGAGATCAAAACCGACCATTTCAGGGAGCACGATCATGTCCCGATTGTGCGTCTTTATTAATACTTTCTTTCCTTTTTTCACAGCACGTCTAGCTTTTCTCAAATTTTCCAATAATTTTTTCTGTCGAGGAGGAAGACCACGTAATAGAGATCGCCGCTGTCTTGCTGGCAGTAATTTAATGATTTCATCCATTGACATTTTTTGTAATTGGTCCAAAGTATATCCTCTGTATGCAAAAACTTTTTTGGACATCAGGATCACCTTGTTCTTATCCTAGAAAGGATATAGTATCCTTTTAAGAATGTTTTGTTCGATTAATTTGTCTGTAATATTTGCAATTGAGTAAGAGAATGCTATGTGGAAACATGTAAGATCGATATGAGACAACTTAAAAAATTCATGTATAGACTTTATAATTGGTTTAGGAGTTAAACTAGAATACCAAACAAAGTATCTAAGATGCTAAAGTGATGAAAATGGTAAGACTGCAGAAAAAACTCTTTGGTACAAATGGCATACGTGGTGTAGCAAACAAAGACATTACTGCTAAATTTTGTATTAATATGGGCAGTGCCATTGCGACCCATTTCGGGAGCGGAACATTGATTGTGGGATGCGATGGGCGTACAAGCAATCAAATGCTGAAATCAGCTGTCATTTCAGGTATCGTTTCCGCAGGTCTCGGCGTGCTTGATATTGGCTTATGCCCAACGCCTGCACTCCAGTATGCGTTACCTCACTACGGTGTTAGAGGGGGTGTAATGATTACAGCGTCACATAATCCACCTGAATACAATGGCATCAAGGTTATAGATAGAGATGGGGTTGAAATCTCTAGTGAAGAGGAATTAGCCATTGAGACAATTTATTTTGAAAAAAAACAACGTTTGGCAGAATGGAATAAGATCGGAAGAATTCAAACTGAGTCTAAAGCATGTGACGTATACAAAGAGGCAATAAAGATACATGTGACGGGCAAAGATGAGATTCGAAGGGCAAAATTGAAAGTAGTCGTCGATCCGGCAAACTCGGTTGGCGCATTAGTGACCCCGTATGTACTTAGGGAACTTGGCTGTAGTGTAATAACTATTAATGGCCACATAGACGGTACTTTCCCAGGACGAACCCCAGAGCCCACCCCAAAGACACTCAAAAATCTTTCAAAAATCGTAACAGGCGTAGGTGCAGATTTCGGTGTAGCACACGATGGAGACGCTGATCGTGCGATATTTGTGGATGAAACAGGTGTAGTACAACCAGGAGATCGTACTTTTGCACTTATCGAAAAGCACGTCCTGTCAAAAAACCCGAAAAACAAAGTAGTAACGCCCGTTGCTTCTTCTTCTATGATTGAAGAGATTGCGAGCCAATATGATTCTAAAATTGTATGGACAAAAGTCGGATCGGTAGACGTCTCAAGAGCAATTTTGCGAGAAAATTCAATTTTAGGTGGCGAAGAAAATGGTGGTGTCTTTTTCAGTGAATTCCAACCCGTGCGTGATGGGGCAATGACTGCTGCATTGATTGCAGAGATTGTTGCTAAATCGAATAAAAGTTTGTTTACTTTATTGGGCGAGTTACCGCAGTATTTTAATATAAAACTCAAGACCTCGTGCCCGAACGAAAAGAAAGCGCAAGTAATTGAAATAATTTTGGAAAATACAAAAGAGTACGATTCGATTACAATTGATGGTACGAAGATTCTTACTGATGATGGTTGGGTTCTTATTCGTCCCAGTGGTACTGAGCCAGTTTTCCGAAGTTTTGCTGAGGCAAAAACACAAGAACGCGCTAAAGAATTAGCTGAGTGGGGCATTTCACTTGTAAAAGATGCTCAAAGAGAATTATAAAAGGCACACAGTTGAGTGTAGTTGTCCCAGCCAATCATCTTAAATATTCTTCAATTCTATTTATCCTGCCTATTTAATATGAAAATATTTATGACTTAATAATTGACCACATGAGATGAAGTGAGGTAGTCGTATTGGTACTTGAAAAACTTAGTAGCTCTTTGAATAGTGCGTTGCGCAAATTACTTCGAATGCCTACTATCGATGAGAAAGCGATTAAGGAGCTTGTCAAGGACTTACAACGCGCCCTTTTACAAGCTGATGTAAAGGTTGATCTCGTTTTTGAACTTTCAAAAAACATCCAGAAGAGAGCATTATCAAAGGAACTTCCTCCTGGCATCACCAGAAGAGAGCATGTCATAAAGACAGTTTATAATGAGCTTGTAACAGTTCTCGGTGAAAAAACTGAAGTGATCCGTGTTAAGCCCGGACAAACAACAATAATCATGGCTATAGGGATACAGGGAAGCGGAAAAACTACGTCTTGCGCCAAATTAGCCTATTTCCACAAAAAGAAGGGATTCAAAACAGCACTTGTATGCGGCGACACATATAGACCGGCTGCTTTTGATCAACTCTCACAATTGGCAGCATCCATAAATGTACCGATTTATGGAGATCCTTCCGAAAAAGATGCAATAAAGTTAGTAAACAGAGGGGTTGAGCAATTCACTGAAGAAAAATACGAAGTAATTATTGTGGATACTGCTGGACGTCATAAGGATGAAACGTTTCTCATAGAAGAAATGAAGGCAATTGAACGTGCAATTCATCCACATGATATTGTTTTAGTAATAGATGGAACTCTTGGTCAACAAGCGTATATTCAGGCTGAAGCATTCAAAGAAGCTACAGATATTGGCTCAATACTAGTGACAAAACTTGATGGAAGTGCTCGTGGAGGCGGTGCTTTATCTGCTGTGGCTGCAACGGGAGCACCAATAAAATTCATCGGCACGGGTGAAAAGATAGAGGACCTTGAAAAGTTTAACGGTCCTCGTTTTGTTGGAAGATTACTTGGGATGGGTGATTTAACCTCACTACTTGAAAAACTTAAAGAAGCGGAAATCACTCCTTCTAAAAAAGAAGCAAAAGTCTTCCTTTCAGGTAAATTTACACTACTAGACTTTCGTGAACAAATTAAAAAGATGGGAAAGATTGGACCCCTGTCAAAGATATTCAGTTTTCTTCCCGGAGTTGCTAATATTCCAGAAGAGTTAAAATCAATGTCAGAAGAAAAAATAAAGCGATGGGAACACATCCTCGATAGTATGCGGACTGAAGAATTAATAAATACCAAACTTCTAAAACGTTCCCGTGTTGTTCGTGTAGCACGTGGTTCCGGAAGCGAAGTAAAAGAAGTGCGAGAGTTACTTCAACAATACAATATGCTCAGAAAACTTATGAAAGGCATGAGAGGACGACGACGAATGAAAGGGCTCCCCATGATGCCCGGTGGACTTCCTGATTTGCCCCTTGATACATAATTGCATGCACATGCTATCTTCTTAAAGTTAGCAGTTTTTTACTCTCTTATTCTCTTCTTAATGACTACTGATTTTAATCGTATAGGCGATATCGTGATCTACATGGATGAGAAATCTATAGACAATTGGTTGAAAAAGACGTTTGAACTATTGAAATCGCATTGCCTTTGTGACAGCTGCCTTGGCAGACAGTTTGCTGATTATGGTAGTGGTTTGACAAATAAGGAACGGGGTTTTGCGATTAAAACGTTCCTGACTATGAACGCACATCGTCTTGAAGATATTGAACTTTTGAAAATCCTTGCCACTCATGGGACATTTAAGCCTGCCATTAAGACGCTTGCCACATTCGGAATAGAAATACAAACAACTGATTCAGAGTGTTTTTTATGCGAAGAAATACTTGATGATCTTCCAAAGTATGCTGACGAAATTCTTCAAAAACTTGAATCTGTTGATTTTAATACCTTTCTTGTTGGCTCTAAGATTTCGACATTACTCTTAGAACGCGAGGATGAACTCAGAGCAAGGTATTATATTGATTCAGGGGAAGCATGCAAATCTGAAATAAATAGGGAGCTCGGAAAATACATTCAAAAACACACCGGAAACAATCCTGACTTTCAGAACCCCGATATCGTCATATTCTTTGATACAGTGGAGAAGAACATCTCATTATCAGTGAATCCGCTTTTCATATACGGTCGCTACCGAAAACTAGTGCGTGGAATTCCCCAAAGTACGTGGATCTGTTCATCTTGCCAAGGCGAAGGATGTGATGAATGCAATGGCACAGGAAAGCGATATCCTGAGTCAATAGAAGAATTGATATCCCATCCCGCATTGGAGCTTACAGGTGGTAAAGGCGCAAAAATCCATGCCGCCGGACGTGAGGATATAGATGCAAGAATGCTTGGCAATGGAAGACCTTTTGTACTCGAAATTAAAGATCCAAAAAGGCGTAACGTTTCTCTAGAATTTCTTGAAGAGGCAATCAATCAGCACGCCAAAGAAAAGGTAGAGGTGTCTGATTTAAGGAAGACTACCCGAGAGGTAATTAGGCAAATCAAAGCCCGCTCTAAATTCTCAGAGAAAACCTACAGATTGCTTGTAAAGGTTGCTCGAAAAATAGAAACTGATGATGTGAAGAAAATCGAACAATCATTTCAATCTGTTACCATCAACCAACGAACTCCTCAACGAGTAGTACACAGGCGTGTAGACAAAACTCGCCAGAAAAGAGTATTTAGTTTAAAGGTTCAGCAAATTCTAGATGATCATACGATGGAGATCAAAGTCTACTGTGAGGGCGGACTCTATGTCAAAGAGTTGCTAACAGGAGATGAGAGTTTTACTACTCCTAGTGTCAGCGAATTACTAAGTTCGTCCATTGAAGTGCTTGAAATTGATGTATTAAAAGTTCATTCACACTCTTGATTATTATAACTTTGAATTTTGTCTGGTGAGAACGTATGCATTCGATTAAGCGTGAATTTGTTGAGATTTGTAAACTTCTTTACGAAAGAGGTCTTGCCAGGGCCTGGGGTGGCAATGTAAGTGTCCGGAAAGGCAAAAACCACATAGTCATTACTCCGAGGGGAACCTCACTGCTGGACGTTTCATTGGATAACCTTGTTGTAACAACTCTTGATGAAGAAATTGTGAGTGAAGGCATCCCTTCCACAGAATTACCTATGCACAGTGCAATTTATCGAGCAAGACCCGATATAGAAGCTATTGTTCATATTCACCCCCAGTTTTCAACAGTTTTTGCAATTCTTGAGAAACCGATTGAATTGCTGACAGCTGAGAGCCGAATTATTCTAGGAGAGCTTCCAATTGTTGAATATGCTGAACCTGGCTCTAAGAAACTTGCTGAACTCGTGGCAAGTAGTTTAAAAGAAATTAAGGCCTGCATTTTGACTCGTCATGGAATTGTTGCTGGTGGTAGTTCTTTGAAGGACGCATTTTATCTCGCTGAATTAGTTGAAACAGAAGCAACCCTCAATTTTTTCATAAAATCAATTCGTTGATTTTAAAATATAACTGCACTTCTCTTGAGGCTCTGAAAGGAGCAAAAACATTTAACACAAAATGAGGAATAAAAAAAAATGAAAAGTTGGAGGACTTGCTGTAACTTTTCCTGCGCTTCTTCTGCTGATTCAATCAGAGACCGTTTCCAGAATGCTTACGGCGTTCCATATTCTTGTTCTGGCATGTAAAGGACAATTTGGATCCTGTGAGATTTCATCAAGAATTGAAATCGCATTAGAAGCTTTAACAGCGGCACTATCGATTTTATCTGTTCCTATTGCATCTATACTCTCGTTGGCCGCCCTTCGAATATTTCTGGGAACACTGGTATCTTCCGAAATCATTTTAAGTACTTGCAGGACTTGTTGTAACTTTTCCTGCGCTTCTTCGCTCATTTGTTTAGCCTCCATGTTA
Source organism: Candidatus Borrarchaeota archaeon (assembly GCA_016840315.1). Taxonomy (GTDB): domain Archaea; phylum Asgardarchaeota; class Sifarchaeia; order Borrarchaeales; family Borrarchaeaceae; genus Borrarchaeum. The sequence continues at coordinate 13,500 of JAEOSO010000004.1, forward strand.
ATCAGCAATTATGCTATAAGTAAATTAATCACATTCTCTCAAAATATACGGAAGGAACATCGTTTTTAAAGTTTTTTCACTAATACAAGCATATAGGCGAGTTTGATGAAAGAATCTAATGATGAAAGACAACAAAATGTTGATGAAGGAATCCAAAAAGCAGTTGAATTGATGCGCCAGGGCGCAACAATGTTAAATGAGGCATGTCCAGAGTGTTCTGGTCCTCTCTTTCAATTAAAAGATGATATCATATGTCCTCAATGCGAAAAAAAGGTGTTGATTGTATCTGATGAAGCTGAAGTTCAAGAAATAGAGAAAGAAGCTATATTGGCTGAGTTAGATCTAGCAATTTGTACGCAAATTGAAACTCTGATAAAAAGATTAGATAAAGAAAATGATTCAGACGAACTTATGGGAATTGGGCGACTGACTATTTTATGGCTTGAAGCCCTCGAAAAACTGAAACGTATCCGCTCATAACGGGTAATATTTTCTATATATTTGCTATATATGCTTTGATTTCTTCTAAAATCTTTTTTCGAAGGCTCATGACCTCACGCACGTCTACTCCACGCGCCTCTTTGATAATTGTCTTTAGTTGCACAATATCTCCTACGGCTTGGATATTTTCTATATCAACGGGAAATTCGACTTCAAGGCCTTTAACGACAATTTCAGCTTTTATTTGAGGGAGAGTTTGGAGTGATAGTCGGATACTTCGTACTATGCCGATGCGTTTGGCACTGGCATCTATAACCTCTTTTCCCAAGATCTTGCCTGGGACAATAAGTTCGTACAATTCTATTTCAGTGAATTTTCTTTCCTCAGGAATTTCCAATTTCCGATTTTCCTCCTTCATCCTTACGTGATTGTTGATTTTTTCCTTTTTGTATTTGAGTATCATTCATAGAATGACTAGTAGAAAAGGCTATAATTTACCTTATGTTGGGATGTTCTGAATAATTTAAATTGAAATAATAATGAACAATTCTCTTAACTTTTCAATTCTTAATCCTTCAACTATATCTATGTAAGGATATCTATGTATGGGTAAACTCTTTAATGATATCTCACTGAAATCTTAACTGGAGAGTAAGGATTGATTATCTTTCCTGTGACTCATTTGTTCATTTGTTTAGTAGCAATTCTGGTGCGAATTCATGACTTATAAAGCAGTAATAATCACACCTTCATTTCCTAGATATCTAAACGACCCAGTCTCTCCATTTCTTTTTGAATTGTTTACTCGGGTCGTAAAACGTGGTTTTGAAATTCATGTTATTTCCCCTCACGATCAAAAACTGCCAGGCGTTGGCCAAATACCAAAAGATGAAATCTTAGACGGCATTCACGTACATCGTTTCTCGTACATGCGCCCTCCGTGGCTACAGACTTTAACTTATAGAAACAGAATGCCCGCTAATCTCGAAAAATCCTCTTGGGCAAAAATGTTAGCACCATTCTATTTGGCTAATGCTGCAAGGAAGACTATAGACATTTGTAAGACCTATAACATTGACATTATCTGTCCGTTCTGGGCAATTCCACAAGGTCTCATCGGCATCCTTGTTAAGCAAATTTTTAACCGCCCACTAATAGTTGGTACTTTTCCTGTTGAGATTGCCCTTACTCAATCAAAATATCGCTTTCTGATGCCTGCTCTTCAGTTAGTTTTCCAAAATGCTGATATAATTATACCTAACTCGAATTTTACAAGAAAAGAAATTGAACATATGGGCGTTGACCGCGACAAACTAAAAATGGTTTATCCTGGCGTAGATCCTAATAAATTCAATCCCAATTTAGACGGAACCTCTGTTAGTGATAAATATAACTGCACTGGCGATCCTATTCTTCTTACTGTTTGTAGATTGGTAGAGCGGAAAGGCATAAGATATCTTATAGATGCTCTGCCCTCTATCAAAAAAGAATTTCCAAACGTCCAGTTAGTAATTGTAGGAGACGGTCCTGAAACTAATGTCTTAATCACCAAAGCGAAAAGATTAGGTGTTATGGATAATACTCTATTCTGTGGAACAGTACCAGACGCGGAACTCCCATATTTCTACGCGATTGCCGATGTTTTTATCCTGCCGGCGATTATAGACTCAAAAGGAGACACCGAAGGGCTTGGTGTAGTTATGCTTGAAGCGATAGCTAGTGAAGTTCCAGTAGTTGCTTCAAGGGTAGGTGGAATTCCAGAAGCCTTAAACTACGGAAAGGCTGGGATTCTCATTGAACAAAAGAATCCTAAACAAATTGCAGAAACAGTAATCTCCGTTTTAACTGATGATAAATTAAGAAAATCCTTGATCAACAAAGGAAGAGATTGGGTGATAAACAACTTTAGTTGGGATAACCTTGCCAAACAAATGGAAAGGATTTTTCGCTATTCGCTTACTCTTTAAAAGTCAAGAACCCCTGCAGAAAAGAATTCCATGCGCACTAAGAACTACTTATAGAGCGCGTTTTGTAATTTCTGGATAAGCACTTCGTTCCAAACACTTTGAAAGTGCTTTAAGAGCTTCCATGTCTTTTTGAGATCACCATTAAGTCGTGCTTTCTGCGCGGCGGTCAAAAGCTCATGCATGAAGAATAAACTTTGAGTGGATGGTTCGGATGTAGGATGAAAAAAAAGAGAAGTCGATTCTACTGGCTTGATAGGGGGAGCGATTCTAATTCTTGATCGCCATGTTGCAGCCAAAAATAAACCCAAGATAGCTACATAGCCAATTAAAATAAGCGAATTATTCCGCACATTTACATTGAATACCCCTAAGATGGCATAAACCAAGGTAAGAAGTGCCATTATACTGACTGAGAATAGCGAAATAACAGTCTTTCGATATCTTTTTGAATTGTGGATGAGATCCTTGAGGAACAATAAATCGTAAACAAGAACTGATAGGAAGAGATGATAATCGTATCCCAATTTCTTAATTAGCATCTTCATCGTTTCGCTAATCATCCTTGTCAAGTTTTTTGTCCTTAGATGCCTTCGGAAATTCTACATAATCGCATTCTTTGTTTGGGCATTTATAATACCGTTTCTTCTGCTTAGAAAGTCTGCTAATCATGGGATATCCACATTTTGGACATGCTCGCTTAAGGGGTCTATCACCATTGTACAAGGCGACGGTGGTTTTACATTCTGGATATCTACTACAACCAAGAAATCTACCATATTTACCTATTCTTTCAATTAACTCTCCTTCTCCACAAATAGGGCATTTAACAAATCCACTTTCGCTTTTGCGGGCTTCTTTATAATCAATTTCTTTAGTACATTCCTTGTTAGCGCATTTATAGTATCTTTTCTTTTGTTTACTTAAACGAGAAATGATCGGCCATCCGCATTCACACACCTTTTTCAACGGTCTGTCACCAGGATAAAGTGTGATAGTAGTTTTGCAGTCCGGGTATCGATCACACGCCAAAAACCTTCCATACTTACCTCTTCTAGTTACTAGCGCACCTTCTTCACAGACAGGGCATATTAAGCGTGATTTTTCCTCAACTACCTTTCCCTTACAATCCTCAACCTCACAATTAAAACACGGTCCGCGTTGTTTCTTTCCTTCATCTGTCTCGATTTCTTCAATCCAGCAAATTGGACAGAGATTATATTGTACTCCTTTCGGAGAGGTCATTGTTATGATCGGTTTATCACATAAGGGGCATATGAATTTTGCAGCTCTGGGTATCCCTGCGGGAAGCGGATATGATGTTTTACATTCTTTCTTATCCGGATTAGTGCATCGTAAGTAATATCCCTTTTTTCCTTTAAAAATCTCAATTTGATGGCCGCAGTTTGGACAATCAAATAATTCGACCTTTGGAGCGCTTTTTCTCCTTTCGCTCTCTATGGCCTCGGCTAGGGCATTTATCAAAGTTTCTTCTTTGGCTACAACTTCTTTGAAGAGTTTTTTCATGCGTTTCGACGAATCTTTGACAACAGCTTCTTTTTTTTGCTCTCCTGTCGCAACAAGATTCGTTTGGTTCTCAATATAGGCTCTGAGTTCTGGCTTTACAAGCATCTCATCTATATTTCCTAGGCCAGTGACCAGTGCAATGCCTAGCTCAGTCGGCTGAATTGATCGTCCTCTTCCAGAGATTTTAAAGTAATTTCTGTCCTTATTTGTTTTTATATGTGCCGGAATGGTCGCATCGGTTCCAATACCATTTTCGTCCATTAGTTTGATCAATGCAGCCTCTGTAAGAGGAAACGGTGGTTGTGTTTTGCCCTCTTTCATTTCAAGACTTGATACACTGACCTCGTCGCCTTCCTTAAGAGCTGGTAACGATTTCTCAGCAATTTTTCTAAATGGGTAAATTTCCAGAAAACCCTTATCCTTTATTTGCTTTCCAGTTAGGTTAAACATTTCATCGCCGATCTGGATGACTATTTTCGTCTCCATATATACTGCAGGCATGCTCATAGTTGCTAAGAAATGCCTTACAATCATATCATATATTGCCCATACTTCGTTTTTGTTAAATTTTACGACCTCTGGTAGCTTTTCCAATTCATTGATTTCAATACTCTTTGTAGGATGAATTGGAGGATGCGCTTTGTCGTCTCGCTTGCCTCGTGTTGCGCGAATACGCTTTGAAAGTAATTTTGATGCATAACCACCCCATTCGGAGTGGTCAACATGCTGCTCAAGCAATCTTTTAAGAGAGAAGGTTCTCGGATAGATTTCCGTTTCGGTTCTCGGATAACTTATAATTCCTGCATTATAAAGGCGTTCTGCGATTTCCATAGCTCGCTCTGATGCAATATGCAAGTGTTTTGCCGCCATACTGACGAATGTTACCGTGTTCATGGGTTTTGGAGGCCAGAACTTCTTTTCTTGGGCCGATAATTCTACAACTGTTCCTTTCTTTTCTGTTTTTAACGCATCAAAAATTTTCTTACACTCTTTTTTGTTATCCAGACGATCTTTCTGCCATTTGAGATCGTACAGAGTTTTTTTAATCTCAATTTGTGCATAAATATAAAAGAATGGTTCTGGAACAAACGCTTCACGTTCTAGATGTCGTTCAACAACAAAAAATAATGTAACAGACTGGCAAGGTCCCCAACTCAATAATTTGGGCGCTGTACCCGGGTTAATTTTTCGTACTCCCAATGTTTGAAAACGAGTAAATGCACTTCCTGATCGTAAATCAACTTCCTGTCGGGCTTCTACTTTTCGCACAATATTATCATCCAAAGTTGTTGTACTCGCCTCATTTAACGCCTTTTGTATGTCTTTTTGTGTCACAGCAGAAAAACGCATACGGCGTACTGTGATATTTGGATTTACCTCTATTATAATATCCGCAATGTCATGGCCAATTTTCTCACCTTCAGAATCAGCATCAGTAGCTATTATGAGTTCTTCAACATCCTTACCTAACGTTTGAAGTTGTTTAATCACTTTGGGGATTTCCTTATTAGTCTCGTTGACGCGGTACCGAGTCGGTGCATCAAATAAAGTTTCTGGATCAACCTTATCCCATTTGTTGTACTCTTCCTCAAAATCCAATGAATAAACATGACCTAGAACTGAAGTTATAGTTATTTCGTCATCGTCGAGTTTAAATCGATGAATAGGAGTGTATTTACTCATACCTTTCTTTTTAGTCACGTTTTTCTTTCCCAATATGTAGGAAATTCTTCTAGCAATGCTAGGCTTCTCCGTAACAATTAATATCTGCATTTGCTCATACCTTTCTCTTTAGTGACTTTTTTGCATTTACCATGCCTCAATGAGATTAACAGTTTTGCTCCTCTGTAAAACTCAGGTAGATTTGCGTTGTATAAAAATAAAAACATAACGATTGTGACGATTCAAATCAGCTTTCGCTTGATCTATTGTTTAAAAGTTGGCGAAGTCTTGCTTTAGTGAGTGTCGAAAAATTGGAGTATACTAAGATATCGAAGAATGCTCATTGAATTTTTTAAATTTTGACTCATGATGAATTTCGATATGTTTAAATATCAACTAAATGTGAAGTTATTAAGTTTTTCAGTTTTGTAGGTGAATAATCATGTCTTCCGAAAGGCTACCATTGAAGAAGCTTATGCATACAGTAAATTCGTTAATAATTATTAGGCTTAAAGATAATAGAGAATTCCGAGGGCGACTCCGTAGTGTTGACAACTATATGAACTCTATCCTGAGCGATGCCATCGAAATGAAGGGTGGCAACAAACTCGCTAAGTACGGAGAAGTGTTTATCAGGGGCAATAACATACTTTGGATTCAGACCGAATGGGAAGAGACTGAAGAGACTGAAGAGACTGAAGAGACTGAAGAAGAGTAATAGCGCCTTTAAACCAATTGAAATGGGGGAGGATTGGCGAAAGTTAATTATATGCTTTAATCCTCAACATTACGTAATTTCCTAGATTTAGAAAAAATAATTACTTCGTATTTTAGGATATGCATTGACTAAAGTTTTCTCATTCATCCTTTAACAAATTAAGGTACGATGGTTATGGGTGAATTAGGCGGAGTTTCTCATAAGAAACGCATTATGATGCTTTACGAAGAACCCGAATATGTTAAAACTTACGATAGACGATATTACAAAATTCAACTTGCCAAATATGAGACGCTCTTACCTTATCTCAATCATAATCCCCCAAATTGGATTTTGGACGTCGGTGTTGGTACTGGCTTATTTTTAGAGAAAATAGAGCAGTGGGCGATGATCGTTGGTGTTGATATATCCTTGAATATGTTACGAATAGCAAAAAAAAGAGTAAAAAACTATTCACATATTGAATTAATTTTAGCAGATGCAGATTATCTCCCATTTAAAGAGAACATTTTTCCAATTGTTACTACTTTTACATTACTTCAAAATGTACCAAATCCTTTAGAGACTATCAAAGAACTTTTTCGTGTAAGTGATAAGTTAGTTGCTATAACGGTTTTGAAGAAGAAAATAAATGCACTGTCCCTTAAGAAATTACTCAAAAAATCAGGGGTTAAAAAATTTAACATTATAGAGAGGAAAAGTGAAGACATTTTTGCGATTTGTAATGTAACTTGACATATTTAATGTCCTGAATCTTCTGGGAAGACGCCGTCCATCTCTTCTAATTTCTGCTTTCTATATTGATCAATTATCTTTTGTAACATATCTTGCGTCGTGTCTTTCATAATTTGCTCATAGACTTTTTTCCATTCCGCAAGTTTCTCTTCCAACTCACTTTTGTCGATTATCGCAAACTCATCTACACTTTTCAACGTTTTAAGCGTATTTCTGTCGATTAATGGCATTTTACTTTCTATGAAATGGATTCTTGCAATATGAGACATCTTATCAACGTCTGTAATTATCGCCTTAATATCAAATGATACTAAAAGTTCTGCTGTAGATTTTGAGCCTCCTGATGGATTTAAAAGCAGACAAGTGTCTCCTTTTTTGATCCCGACTTCTTCCTTTACCTTATTAATACCCTCGGTGCTAAAAGTTTCGATAATTCGGAGAGGGACTGTAATTCCTCGAGTTTCAAGTATCTTTAACCTCCTCAAATCACTAAACTTTGAACGCAACTTTGAAATTTCATCTTTCAATTCTAACTCTTGTTTTCTGAGGCGGCCTATCTCTTCTTCTCTGAGTTGTATTTCTCTTAACTTTTTTAGTTCTGCTCTCTCTTTTGATCGAAGTAATTTGATCTTTTGTTGTAAGTCTTCTCTTATATTTTCTAAATCACTTATTTTAGCGGCATAGATTTCATTTTGCGTCTTTAAATGATCAAATTGTTCTTCTTGCAGTTTAATTTTTACTCGTAATTCTGAAATCTTTGCTTCCATTTGTTCAGGGGTTAAACGCTCCTCTAATTCTTCTTCTATTACGGGTTCTTCTTTTTCTTCCGTTAAAAGGCGATCAATGGCATCCTTTATTGATATGTCTTCTCGTACAACTAGGGCCTTTACATTATCGATAAATGAGGAAGAAATCGGAATTTTAACATCCAGTTTTTTTATAGTAGCCTCAATGCGGTCAAATACATTTTTGTATGAAGAAAATGTGTTAAGTGCAGCCACTAAAGCGTCGCGTTCGTGACTATTTGACGGTTTAGTGACATTTGCTTCATTAAATGTACGAATCATGGCATTTTTCTCACTAACAGTAAGTGTTTTCGGTGCAGAGTGTATTTTTGCATTGAATTTGGTTGAAAGCGTCTGAACAAAAGCTGGTATAGTAGTAACATCGGTAGCTATGATAGTGGCTGTTCCGTATTCCGAAATTCTCCTTACTACATCACCTCTGGATAGACCTTTTGCACTGTCAAGTAGGATCAGGTTTTTACGCAAATCCATAATTGCAATGCCCACAGTAACGCCAGGATCAATTCCAACAATTAATTTCTTCGTTTTAGTAATAGTTGGCTGCACAGGGACGTCAGTACTCCCTAGCGGTATGAATTCAATTCGTTTCCTCTTAACAGGGCGTATTTTGATTTGAACGTCAGGGCCCTTTGATTGTTTGATAATACCGCTAAGTTTATCCCGAGACGCATAAACTCGAAACCCAGCTCTCTCTAATCCATAAGCGGAATCTTTTGTTGCAAGGTCAAAGTCTAATTCAGATTTCTTTAAACGATCTTGAATTTCCTTTGCCGCTCCTTGAATAAGGGCACTTATTCTACGATGATATCTATCTTGAGACCATCCTCCTGCTCCTCCTAAAGAACGGGCTCTTGTTATATGGATATCTACCTCAGGTTCGAATGGAGATGCTATATATCCCACATTTTTATGTGCCAATCGAGCGCATACTTCAGCTTCTTCTAATGCTGTGCCTTTACCTGATAGAGGAATACCGTATCGATTCGCAACTCTGTTCAACGGTTCCATTCCATGCGATGGGTGTGGTGATCCGGTAACTTGAATAAGTTTAGTAGTCGGAGAAAGACGAGCTAAAAATGCTACTAATGCGGCCTTAGTTGGTGCCAATTCATAGATATTATCGATTGCTAAGATTTCTGCATTTATTTCTTTAATCAGTTTAACAAGGCGATATTTTGTGATAGAAGCATATTTTTCTTTAATGATATTTTTTTGCAGAACTACCGCAGCAAACTTGGGAGGGGATTTGACAGAAGAACTTTGAGGGAGTATGTCAACACCCACTATGATCCGTCTATCTTCCATGGAATCACCAATTGTGAACCCCCCATCCTTTGTTTAGGGATTCACTTAGCGTGCAACTTCTATAGAGTTTTTAGCGCTATATGAATTATAGGAAGTAAAGTTAATTTTTATTTCGATGGTGGAAAACATTTAATTCTCTTTCAAGTAGTTTATTACCGAAATAAGGAATTCAGAAATTCCAAATCTTTTCTTGAAAAAAGTTAATACGTTGTGTACGTCGCGCTTAAGTAGCATTTCAGCGTTTGGATGCGTCTGATTTACCCACTGAGGCCAATCAATAATTATGGTATTATATTCGGGCGTAATAAGTATGTTAAATTCGCTCAGATCGGCATGGATGATTCCGCATGAGTGGTAAATTGTTTTCATTATTTCAATGATCTTAGTCAGTATGACTGTAGGTTCTTCTATCTCTAAGATGTTGGATAGTTCCTCACCTTCAATCAGTTCCATAGCTACGCAATGCCTATTTTGTCCTATTGGCTCAGGAACAGATGATATGACGGGGTGGATTCTCTTTAATGCTACATACTCTCGTCTTGCAGCTATTTGTGACTCTTGCAGCCATGAGAGATGTTTTCTGCCGGCAGTATATGACCGAAGTCGTCTTGTTTGGCGAAAACTGATCCTTCCCAGTCGATGGAATTTGATCGCAACGCTTCTTTTTTCGGGCGTGAGTGCTTCATAAACATCAGATTCCTTTCCTACACCTATAGGCATTCCAATAGCCTCTATAGTATTTGCACGAACTAAAGCATTAAGGGCTAAACTATCATGCCCATTGGAATTTAGTTCAAACCCTATATATCCCCCTATCCAGCGGATGACCAGTTCAAGTTGATGTAGCTTATCAAGTCGGAAGATTACTTCGTCCTCAGGAAATCCTGAGATTATTGAGATGATTTTGACGGGAACGTGTTCATGTGACCGCATACCCTGCTCAATTGCTTCGAGGATTCTAAAATCATCTTTATCCAACTGTTTAAAGGATTTAATAGCCTTTTGTGACATTTCTAAACCCAATTAAACCATTTTTGATCAGACGCAGTAAATTCCTACCAGAGATTTTCTTAGAGCGAGTCATTTAGTTACTAGTTCTTTGATAAGACATTTGTCTGATGAACAAAACATATTTAGATAAGTTTAAGAAACCATTATAAATATAAAACATATATATATATGAAAACCCCTTTATGGTGACTGTTTTCTAAACTCTTTGATTCCAATAAGGTGTACAAGTGATGTCTAAGGACTTGATTGTGAAAGAAGAAAATGTCTCAAAAGTTACCAAGGCGCTTTCTAGCAAAACCCGATGGGAAATCCTAAAGTTATTAAAAGCAGAGGCGCTTGATGTAAGTAGAATTGCAGAAAGGCTTGGACAGACTGAAGCTAACATCTCCGCACAGATCAAAATCATAGAGAACGCAGGGCTTATCGAAACCCATTATGAACCGGGAGTACATGGCGTTCGAAAAGTGTGTAAGCCTGCTGTAGAACGAATTATTCTTATTATAGAGTAAGCCTAAGTGTTTTTTTTCTCATATCTCTTTGCGACATCCTCTAATGGTATTGAAATCGAAGGAGAAGGCGAATATCGTTTTCGCACTCGTATAAATATTGGATGTGACACAGCGCTGCCTGAAACAAGTGCTTCACCAATGTTGAGCGTTGTAAGGGCATCAAGTGATGATTTATCAATCGTCTCGCTACTTTGACCTATAAGCTTCAAGTCGTATGGGTTCGTTATTCGCAGATAAATTTGGCTGTTTAACTGGCTAAGCACAGTAGTACTTAAGCGTACTGGACGCTGTGAGATTAACACTAATGAAGCATAGAACTTTCGACCCTCTCTAGCAATCGTTTCAATAATACCCTTTGATATGGCAGGCCCTTCTGGGCAGAATTGATGAGCCTCCTCTAGAATAAAAACGAAGGGTGGGATTTCTCCTCGCTTTCTCAAATTAAATAAACGATTAATTAAGTAATTAACTATTATCTGCTTTTTTCGTAAACTTATAATTTCACGAAGATCGAAGATCGTGGCTTCACCAACTCGAATATTTGCTTTTAGTGAAGGATTTTCCTCAACCCCGAACAGGCGTGTATTTTCTAGGTCATAAAACCATCCCATCATTGCCTCTTTTGTTCTTGGATTCATTTCACTTTGTTCAACCATTCCAATTAGTTCATTTAAATCGTAGGGTTTTCCAGTTTTACCACTCCTGCTTCTCAATTTTTTGATAATCTGATTTAATTCCCTTATTTGTACGTAGCTCATGTTCGGTTGAAAACTCGCAAAGTTGTAACTGGTCAGTTTAGGGACTGCAAGTTGAATATAAGGACCATTGATGACCGTAGTTTTCTCAGAAAACTTATACGTATCCGTGTCAGAAGTTGTGGCCAAGCTGGTATATTCTCCATGAACATCTAGAATAATTACAGCAACCCTTCCTTGTTCTGGCTTTCTCAATAACAATTCTTCAATAAGGACGGAGGTTAGGTAACTTTTACCTGCCCCTGAAATTGCAAGGATTGCCACATGTTTTTGAAATAATCTCGTGAGATTGAGCGTAACTGGAACATCATGATGGAGTAATTGCCCGAGATTGACACCCGAGGGATCTAATCCTAATACCTGTAGTAGCATCTCAGGAGACGCTAAAAAAACTTTATCCCCAGGTCCTGGAGGAAAAGTAACACGCTCTAGCCTTCCCGATTGGGAGATCCTGCCCATAGGCTTTCCTTCAGCAAGTATATACTCCCACCGCTCTGTGGGCAGAATAAAAGAAAGATGTCCGGCGCTCCTTTCGTATTCTTTTACGGCTTCTGCGCTCTCGAAATATCGATTCGTCTTTAAGATGTTCGTAACAGTAGCGATAAGTGTACCATCAACATCAGCGCTTTCAACAGCGATGAACTGACCTTTTCTCAGCGGCACTGAATTTTCAATTTCTGTGATGACTAATTTGAATTCACTTGGTGTTGGTGAATCCCTCGCTGCAATAACCGTACCTATCGGCTCTTTCATCTTTTATCTCACTTTTTTCATCTAAACGGTCTTCGATCTCGGCGTAATCTCAACAGAGATGATGATTGCCCGACTCTGTTAAGTAATTGCGCATAGATCAGCTCCAATTCATATTCCCCTATCTTGGCTCTCGCATCAGCTTCAATCAGTACAGATGGAATACTATACGCTGCATGATGCCTTGAAAGTGAATAGAGAACAGAAGATACTCTGTATGCAGTTTTAGGGGGTTCAACATGTTCTGGGTTAAGAAATTCAATACGAGTTGGTTGATCGTATTCTACTGATTTTAGGTAGAACGCAAAGAGTGTATCACGAAATTGTGCAGAAATCCGCGATTGCGATTTTTTAGTATTTGATGATAAAAGTCTATAGACAGCAGATCGTTCACCAGACTCTAAAACACGATATAATAAATCAGTATCTTTTATCTGCTTAATTATGCCTCTGTAATCGACTTGTAACAATTCAAATAATTCGGGATACTTTTTTATTAGAGAAGGCAGAATTTCACCTAAGATTTGGGTAAACCGTGTTGATCTACTGTCCTCCACACATCCCACTAATAACGTGCCGCGGTCGCGCGCTTTTTCGTAGAGTTTTTCATAAAATCTCGCCAGGAGTTCTCCTCTTGCAGCAATAGTGGATGTGGCGAATATATCGTATTGGGGATAGATCGATCCATCCATAATAAGTGTATCAATTTTAGCATAATCCAAAACCCCAATAGCTGTTTTTACCTCTTCAATTGCGCGTTCTAAACTGGATGAGGTTTCAATCTCTGTACGAGAGACTGGTATGTAATTAACGAGTACGTTCAGCGGCGGGACATCCGCTGGATAATATCTGACAACTGGTTTATCTTGAGTGATTTGGAACAGCACAGCAACTGCCTTTGTGAGAATGATGTCTATCGCGTGGTAGGAGCGAGAAACCACGCCGCCATCTATTCCCGCAATTCTAAGACCAGTTAAACTCGTAGGATTTACTTTTTTTACTAATTTTCTCTCAACAATCCCGTCTTTTTTAAGTTTTGGAAAAGCATCCAAGTCAATCTGATCTAGTCCTCCCCTGAGGAGCATGCTAAACATTTCTTTATCGCGCTCAAGTTGTTTAAGCCTTCTTACAATCTCGCCAAGTTCATTATGAAGCGACTTGATATACATCTTCTTTTTCCCTTTATGAAATTTTGTATTGCAAGTCCTTTCTTCTTCTTACACCCTAAGATGCTATATTTGGAATGAAAAGTGGAATTCACTTAATATTCATTCGTTGGCATTCATTCTGATTGTAGATCTCTCAAGTGCATGTTTTATGAAGGCAAAATACAAAGGATTTGGTCTGTTTGGTCGAGAGGTGTACTCAGGATGAAACTGTACTCCCACGCAAAACGGATGGGCATCAATTTCGATTGCATTGACGATTTTGCCGGTTTCATCATAAGCACTGGTAATGAAGCCTTTCTCTTTCATCTGGCCTGTATATTCCTCAATTATGTGATATCTATGACGAAAACGTTCGTGAATAACGGATTGATGATATGAATCCCAGAGTTTTGTTCCTTCTTGAATAATGATCTTGTGTGAACCAAGTCGCATAGTTCCTCCTTTTTCCTGGATCATTTTTTGCTCAGGAAGGAAATCTATAACCGGTACTTGCGTTTCGGCATCAACTTCAGTTGTATGTGCCTCTTTCCAACCCATCACATTTCGAGCGAACGCAACAGTAAGAAGTTGGGCACCAAAGCAGATACCAAGATAAGGTATGTTTTTTTGAATGGCATAGCTAGCAGTTTGAATCATGCCTTCAACGCCTCTTGATCCAAAGCCTGGTGTGAGGAGACAGCCGTCGCACGAATCCAACATGCTAATTTTTTCAGGGTTTTCTTCGATTGCCTCCGTATCGATCCAATTGATGTTTACTTTTGCATCCAAATGCGCTCCCGCGTCTTGCAATGCAGCGTTTATACTAACATAACTATCAATTATGCTCGTATATTTTCCAGGCATAGCAATATTGATAGTACGTTTGGCGTTCTTAAAGAGATTTACCATTTCAGTCCAGTCCTCTGTGGCGGGTTTACAATCATAGGATAACTGAAGTAAAGAGCATAGATAATTTCCCATATTTTGTTGTTCAAAATAAAGTGGAAGGTCATAAATTGGGCTGAGATCAGGATTACTTATCACTGCTTTTTCAGGAACACTGCAATATAAACTAATTTTACGTTTGATCTCTTTAGATAGTGATTCTCTTGCTCTTCCAACAATAACATCTGGCTGAAGCCCCATTCCCTGAAGAGTGCGTACTGAGTGTTGGGTAGGCTTTGATTTTAATTGACCGACTGATTCCAAATAAGGAATAAGCGTTACATGGACTAAACAAGTATCCTGCTTTGGAAGTTCAAGGCGCAACTGACGAATCGCCTCAAGAAATGGCATCGCTTCAATATCACCAACTGTACCGCCAATTTCAATGAGCAATACGTCGGGATCTTCTTTATTTGCGATGTTTCTAATACGAGATTTTACCTCATCTGTAATATGGGGCACTATCTGAATTGTACGACCAAGAAACTTTCCAACGCGTTCATGAACAATCACAGAAAGATAAATTTGACCGCTAGTGATATTATGAGATGGATGAGCAGGATGATCTAAGAATCGTTCATACGTCCCAAAATCCTGATCTAACTCAGCAATTCTGTATAAAAAATCTGGGGCTGGACTAAAATCCCATACCTCATCCGTAATAAAAACTTCACCGTGTTCAATAGGATTAAGTGTACCTGGATCAACATTTAAGTATGGATCAATTTTAATAACGTCTACATGGAATCCACGAAATTGTAATAACTTTCCGATTGCAGAAGTGGTAACTCCCTTACCCAATCCGCTTAATACGCCACCTGTGACAAAACATAGCCTGGTCATTGTCATACCACATTTAGACTACTAGAAAATAGTCAAAATTTAATATATACACAACAAAAGGAAGTCTAAAGTAAAGTGAAAAATGAGTTAAAGTTTTTCTATCTGATATTTGTTCCCAATATTCGAGGAGCATATTTAGTATTCAATACTTGGAATTAAAAGGATTTCTGTTTAGTAACTAATCTTTCCAAAAATCTTAAGATCGAAGTAGACCGCAAACAAAATGGATTTAATCTATAAGAAACAACAAAATTCTATGAAAATTGGACTTTTAGGAATTCCGTTAGATTTAGGTGCAAATGTACAGGGAAGCAGAGAAGGTCCTGACAGGATAAGAGAATTCCTAATACCTCTCTTGGAGAAAAAAGAGATCACTTACCAAGATTTTGGAAATGTTTTATTAGAGTTTTGAAAGGAAAAGAGACCCTGATGGCCGGACAGGGAAATTTGCAGCCGAGCTAATCTCATTCTTTCTTTGATTTTATAGTTTCTGGATAATGAACTGACATCATTCTTGAGACGCTATTAGAAATGGTAGCGCTCTTTTCAGAGATTGTGATACTGGAATTGCTATAATGCCACCAATTGTCATTTGACCAATATTGAAGGGAATCTCAACAAAGGCGGCAGTCCCGAAACCCAAGAGCCAGTATTCTGCAACGAAATACCCGATAACCATGCAACTTCCCCCTATAAGGATGGAAAAGGTTAACCACGCCACTTCGGGACTTGTTCTCAGCCCACCTACGACGATCAATGCTGCACTTACGCAACCAAGCACTACCCACACAATTGGTATCGGGTTTATTTCAAAGAACTGATAGCTAGCAAGGAATCCAATACCAATTTGCCAAGGGGTAGAATAGAACAATAATCCCACAAGGATAATAATTACTCCTACGACAAGGCCAGTAAGACTAATGAAAACGGTCCATCGGGTGTTTGTCTTTTTAGGCGGTATAAGGGAGTTACTAATAAGTCCAACAACAAATCCTTCCGCTCCCTTTGTGACAAGAGTAATTGGTGCAAACACACCATATCCCAATATAAGGTCTGCTAGCGCCGAGCCAACACCTCCACTAAATGCGCCGATAATTGGACCAAAAAGTATCGCTGAGATATAGACGGCAGAATCACCGAGATTGAAGAACCCTTGTGTTTGAGGGATTGAAATTTGGAATACAAGTGTTGTAATGCACACCAGTGCAGTCATAATAGCCGTAATGGCTAACGAAAGTGAAGGCGGATAATTTTGCAGCAATCTTGACTTGTCTATCAGTCTTATCTCCTTCTATCTTAGTTTGTAAGTTCCCCATAAAACTCTTTAACTCTTTAAGACACATGTTTTTTAAATTTAACTCTGTGTTGACTTGAAAGGATGTTAAGAAAATGGAAAGCCAGTTGATTGACAAATCTATTAAGAGGCTACAGTTTTCATTCGAGGAAAGACCAGTTCCAGTTAAAATCTTGAAGGATACCAACGGCTTTCTTGAAAGGGTGCTCAAGCTTACTTTAAAGAAAGGACAAGAAAAAAATGTACCGTTATGGATTGCTACTGAATTAGTTAAGCAAGGTTACGCGAAATTGAAGGAAAGTTTTATCGAACTTTCTGAATTGCATCGTGTTTTGAAAAAAGAGGAAGAAGCGCATGCATTACAACCAATTGACGAAAATTTTTACTTAAAGATACGAGAACACCTGAGAATTTTTAAAAAAGTAGAAAGTCCAACCGCACAGCAGTCCTTTGAAAAAATAGAAGCACTTTTGAGAGACATTCTCTCTATGCGTTTATTTAAAATATTGAAAATAGCCTCCCAAACAAAAAACACACGAAACTTTGCAGAATATATGACTGCCGAGGAAAAAATCCTTTTTAAGAAATTAAGTTCTTTGTTTACACAATGGAAAGACAAACTATTCGCTCTTGAGTAAAGAAGCCTAGATAGATTTGAAATTTCTTCAAATCCAACCATCTCCTCTCAAGAACCAAATATCTGTTTAACTGAACTTAATATTGGTTAAAAGATAACATTTTTAGAAGAATGCACTTTATATTGTTTCTGAAACATAATATATTGTTGCATGTAGCTTTCTATTTAAAAATGTCCTTTAGATCTATTAAATCAACAATTTAACGACTCTAGATTCTCCTTTGTGAAGAAAAACCCGATATTATGTTCAAATGCGTTATGTTTCATCCTTGAATTTACAGAATGTAAGTGTGGGGAAAAATGTCAGACGTCTCCGAAGAATATATTGAGCAATTTGAAACGTTCTTTAAGGAATTTCGGGATGATGCAGGATTGTTTAAGTTGAGAGACCGCATTGAACGGATGCCTCTCGAAGAAATTAGATCATTAATCATCGATTTTAATGATGTGCGCGTATTTGATCCCTCTCTTGCCGAACTAGTAGAAGATAATCCCGAACAATTCATTAACGCCGCATCTACCGCTGTAAAAAATGTGATGAAAGTTGTTGATCCTGATTACTATAAAAAGGTAGATCGGTTTCATGCACGTTTTCGCAATCCTCCTGAAAAACTGGCCCTCAGAAAAATTAGATCCGTACATATCGGTAAATTTGTACAAGTGGAAGGCATTCTAACACGAGCTTCAGAAGTCAAACCTCTGCTTATAAAGGCAATGTTTTTATGCACAAAATGCGGTTACCTCTACGAAATACCTCAGGATAAGGGATACACCGAACCCAATATCTGTGAAAACCAAAGTTGTAGAAAAAAAGGTCCATTTAAACTTTTGATGGAAGAATCGACCTTTACAGATTGGCAAAAGATAAGAATACAAGAAATGCCGGAAGAACTCCCACCAGGACAGTTACCTCGCAATTTAGATGTGATTATAAGAGATGATCTGGTTGATATCGCTAGACCTGGCGATCGAGTTGGAATAATTGGCGTCCTTCGTTCCGTACCAGATTTTACAAAGGGCAGATTAAAAACCCCCACCTTTTCAGTATATTTAGCTTCGAATAACATTGACGTATTCGAAAAAGGGCTTGGAAAAATCGAAATAAGTCCCGAAGAAGAACAAGAAATATTTAATCTAGCCACAGATGTATGGATTCATCAGAAGTTGATACGTTCTATCGCGCCCTCAATTTATGGCTATGAAAACATTAAGGAGGCTATTGCGCTTTTACTTTTTGGCGGTACAAGTAAGGTACTACCAGATGGAATGAAAATTCGCGGCGAATCGAATATTCTACTAGTAGGAGATCCTGGAACTGCTAAGAGCCAAATGTTGCAGTATGTCGCTCGAATAGCACCAAGAGCCCTTTATACGTCGGGTAAGGGGTCAACAGCAGCTGGTCTTACCGCAGCTGTAATGAGAGATTCTGACACAGGAGAGATGACACTTGAAGCAGGCGCTCTTGTCCTCTCTGATATGGGAGTTGCATGTATTGACGAATTCGATAAAATGAGAGCCGAAGACAGAGTTGCCATACATGAAGCGATGGAGCAGCATACAGTGAGCATAGCAAAGGCCGGAATCGTTGCCACATTAAACGCGAGGACCTCAATCCTTGCGGCCGCCAACCCCCATCTTGGTAGATACAATATACATAAGACACCTGCTGAAAATATCAGACTGCCCGTGACAATCCTTTCCCGCTTCGACTTATTGTTTGCAATAACTGACAAACCAGATGCGGAACACGATAGAGAAATAGCGGAGCATATTTTGAAACTTCACAAAAAACGTGATGACGTCATAGAGGCTCCAATTAATCCCGTATTGCTTAGGAAATATATTGCCTTTGCTAAAAGCAAGATTTATCCTAAATTGACATCAGAGGCAGGAGAACAATTACAAGAATTCTATTTGCGTATGAGAAAAGCTGGAGAAGCTGCTAATGCCCCTGTTCCAATAACTGCTCGACAATTAGAAGCGCTTGTCAGAATATCCGAAGCACGGGCAAAAATGGCACTCAGAGATGAAGTCTCAATTGAGGATGCTGAGGCCGCTATTCGCTTAATGAAGTATACATTACAGCAATTTGGCGTAGATGAAAATGGTCGGTATGATATTGATTCAATTATGTTAGGACAAACAAAAAGTATGAGAGATAAGATCGGAGAACTCCTTGACCTAATAAAATCCTTGGAGCAAGAAATGGGTGGGGCTGTACCAATTTCAAAACTGATAACCAGAGCAGAAGAAGCAGGCTTTGAGCCTCCCTTTGTGAAGCGTGCGATAGATAATCTACAACAGAGTGGAGAGATTTATGAACCAAAAAGTGGTTTTATTAAAAGAATCAGTGAAGCATGAATGATTATTCTTTAAATAGATGTGAGCGAAATCTCTCTTTGTAAGAGTAGAATAATTTACGTCACGCTTATAACTTACTGTTTTTGAATCGGAGGAGTTTTATATAAAAATAGAAAACGTTTCACTTCCCAAGGAAGTTTTGGACTTACTCAAAAACCATGGACTTGTGGATCTCTATCCACCACAGGCAGACGCGATCCAAGAAGGTGTCCTTGATGGGGACAATATGCTATTAGCTTGTCCAACAGCCTCTGGAAAAACCTTGATAGCAGAATTAGCTATGCTGAAGCATATTTTAGAATGGAATGGAAAGGTAATCTATCTCGTTCCACTAAAAGCCTTAGCATATGAGAAGGAAGAAGAGTTCAAAAAATACGAAAATTTAGGGATTAAAACGATAGTAAGCACAGGAGATTTTGACACAAAAGCTCAATGGTTGAAGAATTTTGATATAATAATTTGTTCTAACGAGAAAGCGGACTCATTATTACGCCATCAAGTATCTTGGATGAAAGATATTTCCCTCATCATTTCTGATGAAGTTCATTTGATTACAGATCCGAGTCGTGGTCCTACTCTTGAGATAGCCCTATCTAAATTAAGACAAATAAATCCAAAAGCACAAATTCTAGCACTTTCTGCAACTATCAATAACGCACAAGAGATCGCAGATTGGCTAGATGCCAAATTGATCTTGAGCACTTGGAGACCAGTTATTCTGAAGGAGGGTGTCTATCTTAATGGGATAATAGAATTCGAAGATGGAACTTCTGAAGAAATTGTCAATATCCCTGCATTTGAAGAGGAAAACAGTGAAGGTAGCATAACTACAAAGATAAGGGAAAAAAAAGCCAAGAAAACTTATATGGATCCCACAACAGAATTGGTAAAGGATACTTTGCGTAACAATGGACAAATCATCATTTTCACAAATACAAGAAAATCAACAATGTCCTTAGCCTCTAAATTGGCACAAATTGTTGAAAAATCTTTAACAAATAAGAAAAAAGAGGCGCTGGGGGAGGTTAAAGAAGAAATTTTAACTACTGGAGCAGATACTACCTTACGTGCACGTCTAGCGCAGTCAGTCTCAGGAGGAGTGGCCTTTCATCATGCTGGAATGCATTATCTCCATAGGAAGATTGTTGAGAAGTATTTTAAAGAGAAACTTATTTCTGCCATTTGTGCGACTCCAACATTATGTCTTTCTCCGGAGACTAAGATATGGCATGAAATACATGAAACAAAGGTATCTGACTTTAATAATACCGATTCTCTCTTTGTATTATCCCAGGATAGACTAATTCCAATGCACGCGGAACAGATTTCTATCATTGAAAATTTTTCCCCGCTAATTGAAATTTCATCGGTTGCTGGTTATTCAATCAGAGTAACACCTAACCATAAATTGCTAGTTAAGAGAGAGAATAAGGCGATGATTATTCCTGCCTGCAAAATTTCAAAGAATGATAGAATTGCTACAATAAGGAAACTTTATCTTCAAGAAACTAATTCCTGTGTAGTAGGTGATTTCGTTTCTGATAATAGAACTTACAATGCGAACTGCAAATTTGATTCTGATTTATCTTATTTTATTGGTCTAATGTTAGGAGATGGTTACTCTGGTGCAGAAACAAAAGAAGGTGCAATTTATTATAAAGGTTCACCGTCAATTGTTGGTTTAGAAGACGAAATATTGTCGCATGCTGAAAAAGTCTGCCTTAAACTAGATGTTAGTTTCAGAAGTTCAATTAATTCATTTGGCACTCCTGGGCTATTTTTAGGCAAAAATAAATGGTTTAGAGAATTTCTGGTTAGATGTGGAGTAGAAAAAGGAGACCGTAAATTTGTCAATACTAAACTTATGAAAATGGATCGGGAGAATATCTCTCATCTATTACGTGGTCTTTTCGATAGTGATGGTTATGTTTGCGAAAGAGGATATATAGGCTTTAGTAATATATCAGAGAATTTAGTGAAACAAGTACAGAAATTACTTCTAAGATTTGGAATAGTAAGTCGTTTTAGAAAAAGAAAAGGGAGCTTAATAAAACTTCATCAAAAAATATACAAAACAAAACCCTGTTATGAATTAGTAATCGCTCAAAAACAGTGTATATTAGATTTTTACAACTATATAGGTTTTAAGATTTCTAGAAAACAAGAAACACTTAGTTCGATAATCTTAAAAATTACTTCGAATCTTTTGCACATTTCCTGTCCTGAGTGTGGATATCGAATTTTCAAATCGCTTTTTTCAGGACGAACTAAAGAGCAGAAAAAATGGGGGAAAGTAAAACTTTCAATTATTAAATTATTAGGCAAAAAAGGAGAGTTAGGTTCAAACGAAATTGAGAAAATTATCGGCCACAAGCCCATAAAGAAAATGAAAAGGTTGAATAATCATTATGTATTAATTACTAAGAGGAAAATAGGTTATATAAGCAAAACTGAGTGGTTTTGGAGTCTTAATTCAATTGGAAAATGGATTTATGCCAACTATCTTGCTATAGAGAAGGAATTTGAAGAATTCTTCAATTTAAAAAACTGTCCCTTATGCAGAAATAAATTAGAGCGCACAATAAGAGGAAACTGGCGAAAAAATGATTTTGAAGGAGATATTTTTTGGGATATTGTACGAGAAACAAAACTTGTCAAGGCAAGTCCTTTTGTTTTTGATGTAGTGTTGCCAAATCGCCCAGAAAATGATCATATGTTTGTAGCAAATGGTTTTATTGTCCATAATTCCGCAGGACTCAACTTGCCAGCAAGAAGGGTCATAATCCGAGATTATAAGAGGTACAGTTTTAGTAGAGCACGTTTAGGAAATTTAGTAGAGATACCAGTTTTAGAGTATAAACAAATGGCAGGCAGAGCTGGAAGACCGAAATATGATACTGTTGGGGAGGCTATTCTGATTTCCAAGTCAGAGGAGGAAAAAAATGATCTGACGGAGAGATATCTTCTCGGAACTCCAGAACTCATTACCTCGAAATTAGCAGCAATATCTGCATTAAGAAGTCATCTCTTGGGTATTATTGCCACTAGTTTTGTCAGTACGGAAGGAGAACTTTTTAAGTTTCTAGAAAGAACTTTTTATGGCCACCAGTACACAATGGACGAGATATCTGGTGTAATAAGCGATGTTATAACCTTTTTAGTGTCAGAACAACTGATAGAGTATAAAAATGGAAACATGGTAGCGACCAAGTTTGGAAAGAGAGTTTCTAGCTTATATATCGACCCTTTATCAGGCGTGATTATCAGAAACACCCTTAAAAATGCCCATGATCGGATATTAACCGATCTTGGTCTTCTTCACTTGATTTCTTCCACTCCCAGCATGCTTCAGTTCTATTTACGGAAGAAAGATTATGGCGAGATGATGTTTTTCCTAGAAGAACATTATGATGAGTTTCTAGCAGAGATTCCTGATGAATTCGATCCTGATTTCGAATTCTTTCTATCAGATATCAAAGCTGCAAAAATAATTCTTGATTGGATCGATGAAAAGGATGAAGAAGAGTTATCTATGCGTTACAATATTGGATCTGGGGATTTGCATAATTTAGTAGAATCCGCTAACTGGCTGCTCTACGCAACTCTCGAGATAGCAAAACTTCTCAAGCAAAAGAATAGTCTAAAGCCATTGAATATTCTTAGAACAAGAGTGACCTATGGAGTTAAAGAAGAACTTGTAGAACTTGTCACGATCAAGGGAATTGGAAGAAAACGTGGGCGCCTTTTATATAGACACGGAATAAAAAAAATTGAAGACTTAAGGCGCGCTCAACCTAAATTCTTGTTAAAAATACCTACATTCGGACACGCTATTTTAGAAAAGATCTTTCAACAAATAGAACGGGATGTAGAAATACCTAAAATAATTTCAGATGAAAATAAGAAGAAAAAACAAGGTCAAACACGATTAACTACTTTCTAATATTTTGCACTATTCTCAACCAGAATTTATGGTTTTTGTGAAACAGCATACGTAAGAATTAAATTACAGCAGGTCATGTATTCAACTTGTATTTTGTGAGAGCTAAGGGATTTCTAAAAAATATAACCTATATAGTTACGTATATCAAACAGGTTAGTAAAATTCTCATTCAAGGGAAGAACTCTTTCATAAGCACCTATTTTCTCGATATTTGGAAGGTTTTCTCATAGCAAACTATAGCAAATGGTGGAATCTATGACATCTGGTATCGTGTATTCACCAGAATATCTTGAACATATACCCGATAGAGCGACACATCCCGAAGCAAGACGCCGATTACTTCTAATTAACCAAATTCTAGAAGAATATCATGTTTTTGACAACTCATCAATACAGTTAATAGAGCCAAAACAAGCAACCCCAGAAGACGTGCTAGCCGTACATACAGAAAGGCTCTTTGAACTCGTGAAGCGAACCTCAGAAGAGGGAGGTGGCTACCTAGACCCGGATACTGTTGCATCACCAAGAACTTTCGAAATTGCGTTACTAGCTGCAGGCGGTGTTATCGAAGGCGTAGAACAATGCATGCAAGGTACAATTAAAAACGCTTTTGCCATAGTACGTCCTCCTGGCCACCATGCGACGAGAAAAAGAGCAATGGGGTACTGTTTTTTTAACAATGTTGCTATTGCTGCAAAATATCTTCTGAGAAACCATGAAATGGATCGAATCGCAATTTTAGATATCGATAGTCATCATGGAAATGGGACACAAGACATCTTTTATGATTCCCCGGAAGTGTTGTATATTTCGCTCCATCAAGATCCCTTAACCTGCTATCCAGGAACCGGTTATCTTGAAGATCTTGGAGTTGGTGAAGGTGAAGGATATAATGTAAATCTTCCTCTAAGACCCTTAACGACCGATGAACCGTATCTTTATGCTATCAATGAAGTTGCTATCCCATTAATTAAACAGTACGAGCCAGAGTTCATTTTAGTCTCTGCTGGCTATGATACGTATTATCGTGATCCTCTCACACACATGGCATTAACCACGTATTCTTATAAAGAAATTTTTAGGAATATAAAAGCGCTCTCAAAAACTTGTAAAAATAAAACCTTTGTCACAGCACTTGAAGGAGGTTATAGTCAAGGTGGCCTACAACAGGGCGTATTAACGTCTATTTCTGAGATGGCTGATTTAGGCATTGAGATTGAGGATGTACCTCCAGAAGATTATCAAGAGGCTAATTATGAATACACCCAAAAAGTCGTTGCAAAATTAAAAAATTATCTCTCTCCGTTTTGGGATTTCTAATTTGCTTTTGGTGACTGTCTAATTGAACTACCACAGCCTAAAGGCAAGTGGATTCCTCTTTCTACGAGGACTGCCCGGTATGGTATAGGGTCTTACGTCCTCTCCAGAGGCGTGACTTCCCGTAGTCCCTACGGTAGACGTATCATGGTCGGTTGTTGAGACCACCACGATTCCGATTTCTTCTTTTAATATTCTGATACCTTCGCCTTTAATATTGTCGACGGCATTTTTATCTCGATGATGTGTAGTGCCGCAATGTTTACAAGTCCAGACTCTATCGCTCAGTGTGAGGTCATTGTTTATCTGACCGCAGACCGCACATAATTTGCTGGACGGGAAAAAACGGTCAATCAGGACGAAAT
>JAEOSO010000046.1 GCA_016840315.1 Candidatus Borrarchaeota archaeon
AGAGACTTTTAATCATGCAGCCGCTAATCGCGAACTTTATTGGGATTTAAAACATGCGTATACTATCATAAATAAATACAAAGAACACATCGCTGATCTAGAAAAACGCTTTATAGTAGAGCATTTCCTTAACGAATTTAAAATAAAGGTACTTCCTGAATTATCAAATCTGAGAACTAGTGTTATACATAATGATTTTAACAATTACAATGTTATTGTTAAACAAGGAGAATCAGCCAATCAATACCAATTTGGTATTATAGACTTTGGAGATATGGTACATAGCCATACTATATTTGAGCTCGCTGTAGCTACAACATATTCTATTCTGGGGAAAAAAGATCCAATCAAAGCAGCAGCCTATGTTATTGGCGGTTATCATTCTGTCTTTCCACTAACTGAACTTGAATTAGAGTTGCTCTTTATTTTGATATGTATCAGACTTTGTATGAGTGTTAGTATCGCAGCATACCAGCATAAAATTGAACCAGAAAATGAATACCTCAAAATCTCTGAAAAGCCAGCGTGGGAGACTTTAAAGTTATTTAAAGACGTTCATCCTAGATTTTCCAATTACGTTTTCCGCCATGCCTGTAAAATGAATCCCTGTCCTCAAAGCAAAGAAATTGTTGACTGGATTAAATTACATTGTGATGAATTTGGATCAATTCTTGGAAGCAATTTTGCCAAAATCCCTCACATTGTATTCGATCTCAGTGTTGGGAGTCTTGAATTAAGTAATTTATACGATTTTACGAATAAAGAGGCACTTAACGAATTACTTTTTGATAAAATGAAGCATACTAATGCAGAAGTTGGTGTTGGTCGATATAATGAAGCACGGGCTATTTATACGGAAGAATTATTCAGGTCAGAAAGCGATGAAGGATTTGAATATCGAACTATCCATCTTGGTATGGACATTTTCCTGCAACCTAATTCTCCTATATATGCGCCATTGGAGGGAAGAATACATAATTTTCAAAATAATAGAGGGCCTCTTGATTATGGGCCTACTATCATCTTAGAGCATGAAATAAATGATGGAAAATTGAAATTTTTTACTTTATTTGGACATTTGAGCCCAGAATCGTTGAATGATATTGAAGAAGGAATGATTTTCAAGAAAGGGGAACTACTCGCACATGTTGGACCTTTCGAGCATAATGGAGGATGGCCACCACATTTACATTTTCAAATAATAACAGATATGTTAGGGAGAAAAGGAGATTTTCCAGGCGTGGTATCAGAAAGTCAAAGAGATATTTGGTTAAGCATCTGTCCTGATCCAAATCTGATTTTGAAGATTCCCAAAGTGTCTTTTCCAGAAGAACCTTTGTCCAAAGATGAGATTCTCAATCTTAGGGAACAAATGATTGGCCCCTCACTTAGTATTTCGTATAAAAAGCCTCTTAAAATTGTCAGAGGTTATAGACAATACCTTTACGATCAAGTTGGTCGACCTTATCTAGATGCAATCAATAATGTTTGCCATGTTGGACATTGCCATCCAACTGTAGTAAAAGCGTCACAAGAGCAAGCAGCCGTCCTAAATACCAATACTCGTTACTTACATGATAATTTGATTAAAATTGCTCAACGCCTTTGTGAAACCTTACCAGAACCGTTGAGCGTTTGTTTTTTTGTTAATAGCGGAAGCGAAGCAAATGAACTAGCCCTACGTTTAGCACGTACTCACACAAAACAACGCGATTTAATTGTTGTTGATCATGCCTATCATGGCAACACAAGTTCATTGATTGATATTAGTCCATACAAATTCGATGGACCTGGAGGCGAAGGCCCCCCTTCGTATGTTCACAAGGTAACCATGCCTGATGTGTATCGTGGAAAATATAAAGCGTATGATTCTGATGCTGGGAAGAAATATGCAGATGATGTGAAGGAGACAATCCAAAAAATCCGAAATGAAGGAAAAGGAGTTGCTGCTTTTATTTGTGAACCATTAATGAGCGTAGCTGGTCAAATTATATTGCCTAAGAACTATCTTCAGGAAGCATTCCGATATGTTAGGGAAGCGGGAGGAGTTTGTATAGTAGATGAAGTTCAAGTTGGCTTTGGTAGAATTGGTACTCACTTTTGGGGATTTCAAACTCAAAATGTGGTTCCTGATATTGTCACCATGGGAAAACCTATGGGGAATGGTCATCCTTTAGCTGCAGTTGTTACCACACCAGAAATTGCTAACTCATTAAATACTGGAATGGAATGGTTTAACACATTTGGAGGGAATCCTGTCTCCTGTGCCGTTGGACTCGCAGTATTAGATGTGATTGAAAATGAAAAACTCCAAGAAAACGCCTTGATAGTTGGCAATTATTTAAAAGATAGACTAAAAAAACTCATGGATAAGCACCCTATCATTGGGGATGTCAGAGGGTTGGGATTATTTATTGGTGTGGAACTAGTATTGGATCGGGAAACCTTGGAGCCAGCACCTAAACAAGCTTACTACGTTGTTGAACGTATGAAAGAACATGGCATTTTGTTGAGCAGAGATGGTCCCAAAAAATGGCCTTCCACAATCAAAATTAAGCCCCCTCTGGTGTTTACAAAGGAAAATGCAGGTTTAATAGTTGATACACTTGATAAGGTTTTAGCAGAAGATTTTGTAAGCATTTCAGACAAAATAAACTGAGGGGGGTCTTTAGGCTTTGCTGGAGTTAAGCGAGGAAACATCCTTATAAGACGAGAATGTGGCTTCTCCTCACTTTTATTCGCCTCGGGCTCGCCTAGATGAACTTTATTATGCTCTTTTTGAACATATCCGATCAAATACAGCCCCAATTTCCAATAATAAATATTTGGGATAGTTGGATGATTAAATTTTTCAAAATCATTTTTTGATCTATCTTATCACATATTCTATCAGAAAATTGAAAGAATATGGTCGCCAATAACAACAGCCCGAGAATTACGTAGTTTATCTACCCTATACGACCTCCCTCTCATTCTCTATTATATAATACAAAAAGAGACCTATATACTTAGAATACGTTTTCTCGTGGAAACGGAAAGGAACTCTTCTCATTCAAAAAATTTAAAAACAAGCACACAATATACCTAACTTTATTCTTAACTTAATACTTAACTTAATTTATGAATTGGAGGGATTTTGTATGTCAGATAAGTATTGGGTACCGTCTGGTGTGAGAACGGGTCTAACAGGTTTTCAAAAACACGCGGCTGAAAACATCAACAGAGGGCTTTGTGCGGCTTGTGGAGCCTGCGTGAGCGTTTGCCCCACGAAAGCGATAGCCATAAAGCTAGCTGAACCGGACCCAGAGCTCGTGGGCAAATGCATTCCAGAATGCACCCTATGTTCTAAAGTCTGTCCTGGTAGCTATATCCCATTAACGAAGCTCGAAGAAATGGTTTTCGGTAGAGTGAGATCAGAGGATGAACGCATGTTCGGTATTTATCGTGAGGCATATTGCGGGTATGCGGCGGACTCTGATATCCATAAGGCAGGGGTTGCCGGAGGGATGGTGACAGCACTATTAGCATATGGGCTGGAATCTGGAAAACTGGACTGCGCTATCGTCGCGGGATGGGATGAAAAGGAGCCCTGGAAAGTGAAGCCAAAAATTGCGACGACACGAGAAGAATTGATGGCAACGGCTAGATCAAAGTATAGTATAAGCCAGAGTCTTACGGCCCTAAGAGACGCCGTGGATAGAGGCTTCAAGAAAATCGGTGTTGTAGCATTGCCATGCTATGTCATTGCCCTTAGAAAAATGCAGTTGCACAAACTTAAGATCGCAGACAAGGTAGGGCTCATAATTGGTTTGTATTGCCTGGCACACACCTACATCGAGGGCACTGAGTATGCCATAAGAGATCGTTTGCACGTTAAGCTGGAAGACGTGAAGGAATACGCTTTTCGTGGAGGCGACTATCCCGGCTACCTTGAGGTACGGACAAAGACGGGAGACTTAAAAAAGATGGATCTGATGGCGCTTTGGGGCATGGCTCCCACAATGTTCATCGGGTTTCCTGTCGAGAGATGCCATGTTTGTCTAGATCACCTTGCTGAACTAGCCGATATTTCTCCTGGAGATGTTTGGGGAAGAATGGATCTCATGGCGGAAGGAAAGAAGGAAAAGGCGGGGTACACCGGTGCTTTTCTAAGAACCGAAAAAGGTGAAGAATTCTTCAATGGAGCCGTGGAAGCCAATTACCTCAAGACAATGCCAGTGAGTACTCCCGAATACAAACTTGAGGACTATTACGTCATTAACCCAGGCTTTTTCAAGAAAAAGGTTGCCAACGTTGCCAGAATACGTTACAGAATGAAATATGGATGGCCCGTTCCCAAAATTGAATGACGCTCTGCGACCGCAAATGCTTTAGCACGATCAATGCAGAACTTTTCAAGTCGAAGATATATTTCCTTTTTTTTTTTAATTTGTCGGTCTTTACTTGAAATGAGAAGATTTTCAATCACTATTTAGACGGCTTCCTCTTCTCTCAATTCCTTAATGTCCTCGTCGCTATATCCAAGTTCTCGCAAAATTTTTTCGGTGTGTTGACCAAGTAACGGAGGTGGGCTCATTATTTTCCCGGGAGTCTCTGAAAGTTTAATTGGGATGCCAGTAACCTTTATTCTTCCGGCTTTTAGATGATCTAATTCTATTAACATACGTCGGTGCAATACCTGTGGATCAGAGACTATTCTGTCTAATGTGTTAACCGGTGCGTTGGGGATTTCAGCATCGCACAACTTTTTCAACCATTCATCTCCCCTTTTTGTGAGAAAAATTTTACTTAAAATGGATATCAATTCTTCTCTATTTTCAACTCTTTTTGGATTTGTCGCGAATCTAGGATCATCTGCGAGTTCTTCAACGCCTAATAATTCACATAGTTTTCTCCAGTGCCTATCAGCAGCGCATCCGATGCTGATGTAGATATCCTTAGTTTTAAAAGCTTGATACGGTGCGGCTACTGGGTGTACAGTCCCTAAGCGTTTTGGTTGTTCACCCGTGGCGAGATATGAACCTATTGGCTGTAACATCCAAGTAATCGCCGAGTCAAATAATGCTACATCAACCATCTGACCCTTGCCGGTTTTTTCACGAGTTAATAAGGCAAGCAGTATACCGTACGCGGCGTACATGCCAGTCCCAAGATCCACAATAGCCACGCCTAATTTCGCACCTGGTGGACGGTCCGGCTCGCCTGTAACAGCCATTAGCCCGCTCTCGCCCTGGGCGAGTACGTCGTATCCACCTCGTTCACGATATGGACCAGTCTGCCCATAGCCAGAAATTCGACAGTATATAATCCTCGGATTTACACTTTTGATTTCCTCATAGCCAAAACCCAGCCTCTCCATTGTCCCAGGTCTAAAATTCTCTAGAAGAACATCGGCTTTCTTTACAAGTTTAACAAAAATCTCCTTACCTCTTTTACTTTTCAGATTCAAGGTCATGCTTTTCTTATTGCGATTGAGACCGAGGAAATAGACACCCTCTCCACCTAAGAAGGGAGGACCCCAACATCGTAAGCCGTCGCCTCGATTTGGAATTTCGATCTTAATTACTTCCGCACCCATGTCTGCCAACATCATCGAACAAAACGGCCCTGCCGCCATTTGAGTCAGATCTAAAATTCTTATGTCGGTTAACGGTTGTACCATGACCTTTCCTCCATGGACGACACAACCTTAATATAAAAATTCATTTATATAGTTGATTCTACCTGAAACACTTTGGAAAACCAATCTCATAGCTAGATAAACTGAGGTTATTCTCAAAACTAACTGGTTTTCAGCGTTTTGACGGCTTTTATCGCCCAGTCTGGATCTTTTAGAAGGGCTCTGCCCACAGCAACTAAGTCTACCTTCTCTTCTTGTATCAGCTTGTTGGCGTATTTTGGATCCTTAATTCCACCGACACCGATAACAGGTATATCTACCACTTTTTTAATCTGTTCGGCTTGAGGGATGAAAAATCCTTGTATTCTCTGTAGTTGAGCAGGCATACCTCCGCACAAGCCTCCTGATACATCTATTATGTCTATACCAGCCTCTTCCAATTTTACAGCGAATTTCTGAGAGTCTTCGATTCGAGTTCCAGAAGAGTCTAGATCATCTGATCCTAACCGATATAGGAGAAGTCTTCCACCAACTTTTTCCTTAACCTTTTCAACAACCTCTAAAGGGAATCTCATTCTGTTCTCTAAGGTACCACCATACTCATCTTTGCGTTTATTTGTGAGGGGCGAAAAAAACTGATTCAGAAGAAACCCATGAGCACCGTGAACTTCAACCCCATCAAAACCAGCCTTAATTGCTCTTTCAGCTGCCATTGCGAAGCGTTCAGTCAGAGCATTAATCTCTTCTATTTGTAGTTCTCGTGCGTCACCGCTAGGTGATGGAGCCACAGGTTCAAGTCCTGTAGTTTCCTTGTTTGTTGTTCTTCCACCATGAGTGATTTGTATCACAACTGGTGTATCTGCACCTTGGAGACTACTTGAAAGTTTCTTCAGTCCTGGAATTAAGCTATCATCATATATTCCTAGTTGTTTTTTGCTAAGTTTTCCCTCAAGAGATACATAACTATGCTCAACTATCAGCAGTCCTAGTGCCTTCGAACGTATAACATAATGCTCAGTGAGATTATTGGTTACTGCTCCTTCAGTAGTGGCAAGAAGGTTTTGCATGGGAGGCATAACAATTCTGTTCTTAAGTGTTAGTCCTTTTACTTCTAAGGGAGTTAGTAAATCAACCATTTACATCATCTCTTTGAATCAAATTGATCATTGTTTTTTAAAAATGGATGATAAGTCCTACAAGAGAGGTACAGTTGCATATATCTTTGCTGCGGGCAACATACTACTTATTTTAATTCTTTCATCCTTTTGATGCGCATATCCTGGCTCTCCTGGGCCTAAAAGGACTATTGGAATGCCTCTTAAGGCGGATGCATCAGTATAGTACGGCACGCCAAGTAGCTTCCGTTCATCATGACTTCCAAGTACCTTATCCATAGCCTTGAGTAATAAGTTTACTATCGGTGCGTCTCTTTGAACTTCAACAGGATCACTACACTTAATAATTTCAACTTTTGCATCTAATTCTTTGTCCTCCGCTTTTAGTTCTTCTAGAAGTGTTGTTAATTTTCCAAGGATAGAATCGGAAGCGACTCCTGGGGGGAACCTGAAGTCAAGAGATGTTTCACACGAATCTGGCACCATATTTATCTTGACGCCTCCTTGTATTAATCCGATATTGACCGTTGTCTCACTTACGAGTGGATGGCCTCCCTTGCCAAAGTCCAACTCCTGAATTCGTGATAGGATAGGATACATTTTCAATATTGCATTGACACCACGTTCAGGAAGTGCACCATGGGCAGCTACACCACGTGTTTTTATTTTTAGCCAACAGTGACCTTTTTGAACTATTACAGGGTTAAGATCAGTAGGCTCAGCGATAATGCCATGTTTTACTCGTTTGATATCAGAAGACTCCATTGCTTTTTTAGCACCTTTAGTAGCAACTTCTTCGTCTACCGTAGCTAAAAAGACAACATCTTGAGAAAGTTCTTCTTCGACTTCCTTGAGAGCAACAAATGCTGTGAGCATGCACGCTAAACTTCCTTTCATATCCAATGACCCGCGACCAAAGAGGTAGCCATCTTTTATTTCTCCTGCAAAAGGATCGTATGTCCATTCGTCTGGATTTGGGACGGGAACAGTATCCATATGTCCACATAAAAGTAATGCAGGTCCGGAGCGCTTAATCGAACTTATGACATTAAAACGATCTTTTTCAACTTCTTGCAATTCTATGGGAAGACCCTTATCTTTTAACCACGAAGCAATAAATTCTCCAACAGCTTTCTCGTTACCAGGTTGATTTTCACTTGGAATTCGAATCAATTTTTGAGTTAATTCTAAGATTTCACGCTCATCTATAAGCAGTTCATCTGGTGATATAGTCAATTTGAATTTCACCTCAATTTCCCCACTTAAGAACTTTCAGCCTTTTTACTTTTTTCACTTTTTGACAGTAATCTACAATAGCTTGAGGAACCTATTTCAATGGAACAAAAAAAACACTAATATTTCTCCGGATTTATTGCAAAAAGAACAGCGGGGGATTAGCGTCTAGAGTCTATTTTAAGGCCTTAAAATACACTTTAGGTCTTCCTGGCCTTTTACCAGATTTACTATATCGTATCACTCGATCTTTCAGGATAAGTTTGATCAAGTAATCATATATTGTTGTACGAGGCAATTTTGTGAGTTTTACAATTTCCCCACGTGTCATAGGGCCATTGTGTATAAGTAGGTCATATAAATACTCGTCTGTTGGGATTTGTAACTCACTTTCGTTTCGATCATCCCGACGTAATTCTTTTTCTATTTGATCCTTGGGAATTGTCGCCACTATTTATCACCACTATTACAATAGTATCCATGTTTAAAACAGTTTGACAGGTAAGTGAAAGTAAAATCATTTTGGAAAGAAATCTATAGAGACTGACAAGTATACAACGACCATTACAAAAAAAGAATTTAAACGAGAATGCATAAGGGCGGCACAATTCAGCTTTAGGAGTCAAGGAAAAAGAGTAGCTTATATTGATAACTCTACTTTTTAACACTACTATTGCTTCAAATACTTATAACTTCTCTTATGCGACTCAACGCCTCTTTCAAATTTTCTCTTGTGCATGCATACGACATTCTGACGTATCCTTCGCCAAGATTGCCAAAAGCATTTCCAGGTACAGTAACGACTTTTGCTTTTTCGATTAGATATTCGGAAAAATCAATCGATGTTTTTCCAAATGCAGAAATGTTAGGGAATGCGTAAAAGGCTCCGTTTGGAATTATACAGGAGATTTTATCAAGCTTATTCAGTTCTTTTACAAAAAAATCTCGTCGCCATCTATATTCATCTCTCATTTCCTTTATGCTGTCTTGTGGTCCCGTTAAGGCAGTCAATGCCGCTTTTTGAGCAAAACTCGGTGTTGTTACTGTTGTAAACATATGAGCTAGACCAACAGCATCTAAAACATCAGCATCAGCGCAAACATATCCTAGTCGCCAGCCAGTCATGCTAAATGTCTTACTAAAACCATTGACCAGTATTGTGCGGTCTGCTACACCTAATGACGCTATAGGGATATGTTTTCCCTCATAAATAAATTTTTCGTAGACTTCATCAGTAACAATGAGAAGATCATTGTCTATTGCAATTTCTGCAATGCCTTCAAGCGTTTTTCTTTCAAATACAGCTCCAGTAGGGTTACAAGGACTATTTATGATAATCATCACTGTTTTTTTGGTGACGAGTTCGTTTAAAGTGTCTAAATCAGGTTGAAATCCGTTTTCTTCAGGACAAGGATACCAAATGGGTTTTCCAGCTGCCATTCTAACATATTCGGGGTATCCTAAGAAACCAGGATCGGGAACGAGTACCTCATCACCAGGATTCACGTATGCAAGCATGATATCATGGAGAGCTTCAGTCGCTCCACAAGTTAAAACGATCTCAGACTCTGGTCGATAATCTAGACCGAATTCCTCGCTAAGATAATTGGAGATAGCTTGCCTTAGTTCTAATATTCCGGGCACAGGGCTGTAGTGTGTAAAGTTGTCATCAAGTGCTTGCTTTGCAGCGTCTTTTATGTGAGTTGGAGTGTCAAAGTCTGGTTCTCCAATTCCTAAACTGATTATACCTTCTATGCCTTGTGCTAAATCAAATAATCTTCGAATTAAAGAAGGAGAGATATCTTTCATTCGAGTTGCTGGAGGTTTCATCTTAAATCACCTAAAGAGAAATTATTTTGAAACTGATAACAATGATCTTTTATTATTCTAATCATGAATTAAATCTGTATAATTCAGAAGATCAATCGATATCTTACTCAGTTGTGATATTTAAAACAATTACTACTTCAGATTTATCGCATATTATTGGAGGTAATGATAAAAAAATAACTTAGAAAGCCGTTTTATGCGTTTCAAAATCTTATTTAATGTATTAACTCTATGAAACTCGATGTTCCTACTTAATCATGCCTTCTGGCAATTTATAATGATAATGAAAATAAATGGGTTAAACTAGGCATACAATTCAGGGATTTCTTCAACATTAATGCGAATTGAGTCTCGTTTTTCTTTTATTAAAATCAGCTTTTCCGTCAACCTTGCTAATTCTGCAAACTCATCCTGGATGTGATTGATAACATTTGCAACACGTTTAATGGCCTCAAATAAGGCTTTTTGATTCTTAATCAGTATTTCTTGACCTTTATTAAGCTCTTCTAATTTTTTGTCGGAATCTTTTTTTAATTCAGACATTTTATACACCCTTTAGTTAAAACATTACCACTGTAAGACTATTTGTTCAAAACTTTATTAGATTTACACCGAGACAAATAAGTATTTTATCAATCTTATTGAAGGTTTTTGCGCAAAATTAGAAATTATGGTTGATGGAGCATTCAGAGAACACGAGATAAATCAAGATGTTATTTTCGAGAAAATTAAAAAAAATGTTTGGTGATCTACTATACAAAGCAATATAATACTACAACGAGTCTTAGTTTCACCTTTGTCTTTCAATCTCAAATATAAGCTTGACTCTGGCGCGATAGGCAACTATTTTATCATTTTCCATCTTGACATCGAATTCCTCGATGCTAACGCGAACGATATTTCTAATAGTTTTTGATGCTTCTGTGACTGCGTTCTGTACAGCTTCTTCAAAACTGTCACCGTAGCCAACAAGTTCAATTATTTTATAGATAACCATACAAAATCCCTCACTTCGATTTATATGTGAATTTCACCTTCATATAATTTTACTCATTGGTAAGTTCTGGATATTGTGAGAGAAATATCGGAGGAAATGCAAATGGGAGAACTAAGATGGCAATGTTGTCGATGTGGATGGGTATATGATCCAATTGAAGAAAAACATGAAAAAAAATACAATAGATTTGAAGATCTTCCTGAAGATTATTCCTGTAGAAGATGCGATGCAATAAAGAATCAATTTAAGCAAGTTGAGGCTATTTAAGAGTTTTTTTAAAATTATTTAAAGAAATTTACAAGAGGAATAACTTTTAATGGTAAATGATTACTCTTAGAACTTATCTGGATACTGTTTCATAATATAGAAATAGATGTGGATGAAGATGAAAAATCTCGATCTTTTAAAACGTTTAGTTGAAGCTGATGCGCCTCCTGGTTTTGAAGAAGAAGTTCGATCTATTATGATCGAAGAACTAAAGGATTATGTGGATTCAATAGAAATCGATATGCTAGGGAACCTTATTATGAAAAAGGAAGGCTCAGATGATGATAAAAAACTTATGATTGACGCTCACATGGACGAAATTGCGCTTATGGTTCGCTATATCGATGAAAACGGCTTCATTTATTTTGATAAGCATGGTTGGGTGGATGATCGAGTACTACTTTCCCAATGGGTCAAAATTCATGGAGAAGGAGTAAAGGTTTGTGGGGTAATTGGCGTCAAAGCAGCCCATCTTACAACACAAAAAGAAGCCCAACATATCATTCCTGCAACTGAGATGTGGATAGATGTAGGTGTATCATCGAGAGAGGAAGTTTTAGAAAAAGGAATAAACGTTGGAGCCCCGATTACTTTTGACCGAGGTTTCTATGATTTGGGTAATAATCATGTGTGTGCAAAGGCAATTGACGATAGGGTCGGATGTTTCGCATTGATTGAAGCAATGAAGGAAATAGCAAAAGATGATCTTATTTTTTCGGTTTATGCTGTTGGTTCCGTTCAAGAAGAAATTGGGGCGCGAGGAGCGAAAACTGCAGCTTATGGAATTAATCCCCAAGCAGCATTGATGCTTGACACGACCCACGCAACAGATGCCACGCTCACGAGAAGAAAAGGTGCACCCACTGAACTTGGAAAAGGCCCTGCCATTAGGTTTATGGATCGCTTAAAAACAGGATTTACAGGAATTATGACGCCAAAAGCGATGCGCGATCTTTTAGTGAGTACTGCTAAAGAAAACAGCATTCCTTACCAAATCGATGTCTCAGCATTTACTTGGACCAATGCCGCGACGATTCATCTCGCCAGGGCAGGCATCTCTACAGGATCTCTACTAATTCCAAGAAGATACGGCCATTCACCCTCAGAAGTTACAAATCTTAATGATTTACAGAATACAATACGCCTTCTAACTGCAATTGTTCGAAAAATTGATAATAACTTTTTTACAGCACTTAAGCGCAAAATACAATAAACTTTTTTATTTATTGCCTACTGTTAATTCTTAAGGAAAAGAGAAGAGTAGTTATATGTTTTAGAAAAGTGGGGGAGATTTAGAATAGCATTCTATGAGTTACTCGAAGATTCTCATTACAATTTCTT
Source organism: Candidatus Borrarchaeota archaeon (assembly GCA_016840315.1). GTDB lineage: Archaea > Asgardarchaeota > Sifarchaeia > Borrarchaeales > Borrarchaeaceae > Borrarchaeum. The sequence goes on from JAEOSO010000046.1 coordinate 12,404, forward strand.
AATCGCAAATTCAGT
>JAEOSO010000047.1 GCA_016840315.1 Candidatus Borrarchaeota archaeon
CCATCGTTTCCTATGAAAAGAATCGTGTTATAAAGTGTTTCGCTGCCCTTTAGATCGCTTATCTCCGTACAACCGATAGCAGCTATCAAGTTTGCGTCCCTTGTAGCGTCTCCTAATATTTCAGTGTCACTGCTTGGGATTTTCACGGCGTTTTTCTGATACTCTACCATGTAGTCTGACCATTTTGAAATAGGTTGTAATCCTCGCCAATATGGATATCCTGGTATAAAGGTCTCAGAAAAGACAATTAAATTAGCTCCAGCTCGTCCCGCCTCTTCTATAGTTTTACAGGCTTTATCTATAGTTGCTTCCTTATCCATAAAGATCGGCGCGACTTGCGCAGCTGCTACTTTAACCTTGTCTAACATCGTTATCACAATTCGGTTATTTTCTGACTATTTGAAAATTTGGGTGAAATGAATATCTCAATAATGTAATTTTTGATAGTGTTTTTTAATATTGAGACTTCCCATAATCTAAACTCTCGATTTTGGAGTGCTTGCTAGAATAATTGCCCTAAGAAGTTCAAAAGTCAGTTTTGGATTTTTAAAAGGCAAAAAGGAGAGTTTACTTGCAAAGGGTCTAATAAAGGACGACTGATAGTCAATATCGCCGAATCTTTCCAACAAAGGTTCTAGTTGATACTCATTCACGATGTTAAATAATGAATCCAGCGTGTTGTCATGCAACTGGTTAACAAACTTTCTCATATTCGCACTTTTTTTAAGTTCTGATCCAAACCGTTTTCGCCAAAGATTTTCATAATCTTTTATGTGATGAGGTGCTTCATTGGTTAGAGACTCAACCGCTACTTTTGCTGCAATTTTTGCGCAACTCATCCCAAAATAAAGTCCGCCTCCAGTTGTCGATTTCACATGCCCTGCGGTATCCCCTACGAGCATTACATTGTCTTTTACTGTTATAGGAACTGGACCGCCCATGGGTATAAATCCTGCAAGTCTATTCTTTATTTCCCAATTCTTGCCAAATTTCTTAGAAGCAGCAGGATGTTTTTTAATAAAGTGTAGAAGATTCTGAGACGCTTGCTTTAATGTACCCTTAATACCAATACCTACTCTGGCCAGGTTTTCATTGACTGGAATAATCCATGAAAAGAAGCCTGGGGAGTATTTTGAAGAGAAATAAACTTCAACAGATTCTATATCTTCATATGAAACTGGGGATATTTCCATCTGGAAACTACTAACGAAATTCTGTTTTGTAGGTAAGCCACATTTTTTCGCAATTAAGGAGCGCACGCCTTCTGCATCAATAATAACGTCAGTTTGAATCTTGATACGATTGGAGTTTTTTCGTGCGATAATTCCACAAATTTTGCCATTTTTTATTAGAGGTTTCAATCCCTTTGTTTTTAAGAGTAATTCTACTCCTTTATCTTGTGCCTCTTGACAAAGCGCTTTATCGAAAGCTCCACGATCTATAATGTATGCCTGAGGATTCTTTTTTTTCGCAACGATTTCATTTCCAGAAGGGGAATAGAAGTGACTTCCTTTGACTGTATTTAAAATATTCTTTCGTGACAGATTCAGTTCTCTGCATGCGCGTGTTGATATTTTACCTGCACATTGCACTGGTTTTCCAATTACTTTATGATCTTCAATGAGGAGAATTTTGTAACCCTTGGCTAAGGTGGCGATTTCTTTTGCAGCATAAGATCCGCTAGGTCCACCACCTATCACAAGAACATCACATTTCATGTAAGACTCCTCATACAAACAAAGTAAATAATGTAGAGTGAGGCAATGTTATATTCTCAAAAGTATCTAAATATTTTCTTTTAAGAAAAAAATAGAAATAGATTATAAAGATTCTATAACAGTGAACTACCTCACGCTAAAGCAGTGAGGCTTCCTGCTTCTCCGACCGAACTTGCGGTGACCTAGGGAATACTATTGAGGTATTCCACTGCCACAGTAGAGGATTCAGTCTCCACAGGCTTAAAATCCCTACGTCCCGTAGGTACTGCTAACGATCGTGATACAATCGGAGTATGCACCTTGTCTGCAAGTGTGCGTATTATCCCTCCAATTGCCGTGGATATCTTCGTCATACCACCTATATAACTATTAGAGAGACCCCTCGATGCCAGTGATGAAAGTGAACACTCACGCAATTCATCACAACGCTGAAGTTGTGGTGCTTTCTTGCTTAACCACTCGTAAAATTTTACGCGGTAGTTCCTTTCACTACTCCCGCCTTTGGAAGCCCCGTCCCTTTAGGATGGGCAGGAAAGAGGCGTTTAGACTAACATAAGCTGAATATTAATCCTTTTCCGTATTTAATCAATTCTACGTTGTTGATCGCTACACTTTTGTCTTGGCCCTTAACATTTTTTAAAATAATCCGTGTTCCATAGCAATGGACTCCTTTTACGCTATAAGTTTTACCCTCATATTTTACTAGATCGTGGGGTTGTAACTGGTATCGCTGTCTCCTAATTGACGGCTTAAATCCTTTTCGGTTCAATTGTAAGGAACGTTTATTACGCCCCACTTGAATGACCTGGTAAGAACGACATCGTTCTTGGTCTGTTCCGCCTGCGATTACGAACGCGTCATTAACATGAGACTTTTCCAGACCTAACTTAGTGCGCTGGTATTTGGTAACGTATCCGTAGGTATGTTCTGCTGCTAACTGCTCCACTATCATCCAGCGAATGGTATTAAGACAGGCAGCTGCTTTAAGCGGTTGCTTTGCCTGTTGCTGGATGGTAGGGTAGCCAAACTCCTCCGCCGTCTTATTTCCCTTCTCTACATTACAGGTTCGACATGCGATCGTCAAATTAGACACTCGATCGGTCCCGCCTCTACTTGTAGGGACAATATGCTCGACTTCTAAAGGAACGTCTGTTTTGCCGCAATAGGCGCATTTTCGTCCCCATTTGTCTAACAGGTATTCTTTGACTTCATAGCCTTGAAGCTCGCCCTGTTGATATTCTATTCCCTTAATTTCGGGATTCTGCATTTTGTGCGCGTCGAAATTGGCAACTTCTACCCTTTTGAAGCTTATCGGCAGCAAAGACTTAAGTTTTTTGACTAAGCTATGATGTGAAGCTAACCTGTGCCGAGTACTAGGTGCTAACCAGCCTTCGTCCTTGTTTCTATTAAGAAAACGTGGTTCTCTATACCACAGTCGGCCTCTACGAGTGCTACGATACCTTCGTCGCGCGTCTAGCTTTGTGGAAACGTCTTTTCGAAGGGTGAAAGTTCCACTGATGAGCTCTAACTGTTTTGTTGTTGCACTAAAGCCGATTTTCGTATATCCAATGTCCACTCCCAGTTTAATCGGCTGCGTTGCCTCTCCAGTGGCATAGGTTAACTGAATAGTGAAAGGACAGCGTTTTACAACCTTTGCCTTACCCTCTTGTAATATTTTTTTTCCTGTTCTTTGAGTGGTAGGCATGAGAGGCTTCCCTCTCATGTTTAACACATATATAGGTACTCTCAAGACCTATCGCCTCCTTTAAATTGCTTTAAAGTAGGTTGGTCCACTTCGAGACTGTTGTAAAGGCTTACACGTCCGTGACACCGTCCCTACCCCTCAGGACTTTTAATCAGCGGACGACAGAGCAAGGGGCTAGTGGAGCACCCCAGGGTGTCATAACCTCAACAACTGCTGCTTCTCCATAAATAAAGGGAAGCCCTCTAATCAACTAAGGGACCTGTGTTTTGAACTAGCCCCTACCCTTTCGGGTGGGGTAGTTGACTTCTTCCTTGAGTGACTTTCGGAGAACCTTTCCTACACTTGTCATTGGAAGGCTTTCTCGAAATTCCACAAGTTTAGGCACTTTAAATTTCGCTATTTTTTCTTCACAAAACTTGATAATTTCTTCTTCTGTCGCGTTTTGCCCTTCTTTGAGTACAATGTATGCTTTCACTTTTTCTCCTCTGTATTCGTCTGGAACACCAATAGCAGCTGCTGTTTTTACCTTCGGATGTTCGTATAAAACTTCCTCGACGTCGCGTGGGTAAACATTGTAGCCTGAAACATTGATCAGGTCCTTCTTCCTATCTACGATAAAGAAGTATCCTTCCTCATCCATTGTCGCAATATCTCCGGTACGAAGTTCACCGTTTACTAATGTATTCTTCGTTTCTTCAGGTTTTTTCCAATATCCCTTCATCACATTGGGTCCACGAATCGCTAACTCGCCACGTTCGCCGATTGGCAATTCTTTTCCGCTATCATCTACAACACGTGCGATAATATCAATAATTGGAATCCCTATGCTGCCGCCCTTTTTTCGAGTAATTGGACTCAGGTGAGTGACCGGGGCTGCCTCTGTGAGGCCGTATCCCTCTAAGAGATTGACTCCTGTCTTGTCTGCAAACTCTTTCATAACTTGAACTGGAAGAGATGAACCACCAGAAAGTGCAAAGCGAAGTGAATTTAGATCAAAGTTTTCAAGTTCTGGATAGTGAAGAAGCGCGATGAACGCTGTTGGTACGCAAGGGAAATATGTAATCTTATAGGTTGAAATCAGCTCAAGTAATTTGCCTGGATGAAATTTTGGCATTAAGAATACAGTTCCTGCACTTGAGAACGGCCCAGTCATTGCGCATGTCATACCGAAAATATGCGTTAGTGGTAAAACGGCTATGGTGCTTTCCTTTCCTTTTTCGAAATAGAACCAGTTGGTGAACGCTATAGCATTTGATACAAGGTTGAGATTAGTGAGAAGAGCTCCTTTTGGTATCCCAGTAGTACCTCCTGTGTAACCTAGAACAGCAATGTCTTCTGATTGAAGATCTATTACAGGAGGATTGGATTCAGTGTTAGAAAGTAACTCGGAAAAACTAAGAGTATTTGGAAAAGTTTCTTTTCCGACAATTATTACATTTTTTAGAGATGATTCTTCTCGAACATTTTCCACTACAGGATATGACTCTTCTAGAACTATTATAGTTTCAGCTTCTGAATCCTTTAGTATGAAACCAATTTCTTTTTCACGATATGCCGCATTACACGGAACGACGATTGCCCCAATCCGATTTACGGCAAAATAACTAATTAGATATGATGGGATATTCGGAAGATACAAAGCAACCTTGTCGGTGTATCTTACCCCCAGCGAGTGAAGAACAGTAGCAAACCTCTCAATTTGAGTATAATATTGCTCATAACTCGTGCGTTCATCTTCAAAAACATATGCTGTTGTTGAAGGAAATGCTTCTGCAGATTCCTTAACCAATTGATAAAGAGGAATTTTTGGATATTCTAAATTTAATGGGACATCAGCTGGCCAATGTGCAATCCATGGCTTTGTTGTCATTTATCAACCCTCTTGATATTTCGTGAAATAATTACGCATGTTTTAACAGAATGATATTTAAATTTAATCTACAAAGCGATTGACATAAATCAAATTCAACTTTATGTAGGCACATTCTTTTGTGAATGTCAGTTTCAAATCATTTATTTGTCACACGTAGTTGACTAATTGAGGTATGTTTCTGATACTTTACTCGTCCTGTTTATGCAACTGCATCGTGATTGTGAAAGGCTTGGGTGAATGAAATGGCAAAAGGACAGTATAAAAATGCATTATCTTATCAATTATCTGCCCTTCTGCGATATCCTGGTGTAACAGTAGTAGCTATTGGGCTTGCATTTCTAGCATCACTTCTGCAAGCACTGCCAATAATTATACTAGGCCAAGCAATCGATGAATTAGCATTGACCAATCAATTGACGCCCCGTTTTATGATGCTTGTTTTCACGATTCTTGGACTCGCTGTAGGTCTATTCGCAACGATCTTCGCAGTGGGTTATGCTTTTGCTATTATGGTTCTTCGATGGGAGCGTGATGCTCGGCAAGAATTTTTTGAGGTTGTTAGTGAAAATAGCATGACATTTCATGATCAAGTTGATAGTAAGATATTACTTGCAGTTTCTATGCAAGATATTCGCTGGATACGGTTCTCATTAAATCCGGCGTTGCGGACTATTATCACTGTAATAGGTTCCTTCGCTATTACTGTTGTATTCCTTTGGATAATCGATTTAACAATCGGAATTATCGCATTGATTGGGATACCACTTTATGTCTTTTTTGCATACCGATACGCAATCACGGTTGAACCTGTTAGAAGAGCAAGGTCTGAACAGAACGAACGATTAACTGCCACATCGCAAGAAGTCTTTCGAGGAATTGAAGTTGTGAGAGCTTTTGGCGCAGAAGAATACGAGAATGAAAAGTTTAGCAAGGTTTCAACGGAGTATCAACATATCCAAACACGCGAGGGGCGATTAACTGCTTTCTACCGTCCTGCTCTCATAATGACTGCGGTTACAGGGCTGTCATTCATCTATGGCTCTTTTATGGTGTTAAATGGTGTATTAACAGTGGGAGCTTTGGTCCAGGTTCTGGGACTTCTCGTTGCACTCGATGCAGCTGGCTGGATATTGCCAAGATTCCTTCTTGAAATGCGAGGCGGCTATGTAAACGCCCAGAGAATCTTTAATATTTTAAACTGGAAAGATCCGCTGAAAGAACCTGACGAACCCCGCCTAACTGTAAACTGGGCTGGAGATATTGTATTTGAAAATGTGAATTTTAGCTATACTAACAATAATGGTAAGAATAGCAATTATGTATTAAAGAATCTGAATCTCAGGATACCTGGCGGCTCAAGAGTTGCTCTTATAGGTGGACCTGGGGGAGGAAAGAGCACGATCCTCAAATTATTATTGAGATTATATGATCCCACAGAAGGTCGTGTTCTAATAGATGGCATTGATCTTAGGAATATTCATACTCGCAAGGTCAGGAAAGCGGTTGGGTTAGTTGAACAAGACATTTTCCTCTTCAGAATGAGCATCAGGGATAATATAGCCTTTGGAAATATGGTTGCAAGTGATGAAGAAGTGATTGAAGCAGCGAAACGGGCACAGGCTCATGAATTTATCTCCATAATGCCTGATGGATATGATAGTGCAATAGGGGAAAGAGGAATGACTCTTTCGGGAGGGCAGAGACAGAGACTCGCTATCGCTAGAACGATTTTACATGACCCAAAGGTTCTCCTACTTGATGATTCTGTATCTGCCATTGACGCGCAAACTGAATATTTCTTGAGAAAGGCGTTAGACGAAGTCATGCTTAAACGAACAAGCATTACGGTTACGCAACGATTGAGAACTCTTTTTGAATCAGATTTGATTGTAGTCGTTGATAAGGGAGAATTATTGGCCGTGGGAACTCATAAGGAACTTCTAAAAACGTCTGACCACTACCAACGCATCTTTGAAAGGTTGCCTGGAGCATTGCAGTATGACAACGGAGTAACTGAAACGAGAGGTGCGATATAATGTCTAGACGTCATGGATTTATTGGAGAAACACAGAAGCGAAGTCGACCGATATATATTCTCCTGATCAAAATGCTTGAGTACTTGGGTCGCTTCAAGAGGGTTATTGCAGCTGGAGCAGTACTTGTCTTAATATCAACTATATTCCAAGCTATTGATCCATTGTTTCTTTCTTGGGGAATTGATCTTGTTCTTACTCCTGGCAGCACAATCACAGGAGTTCTCATCTTAGGTGGTATTTATGTTGGACTCAGGCTCGCTAGTTGGATACTAAACTCAATCAACACTTGGATTCTTTCAGGAGCACGAGCTGGTTTCGTTCAGACGATTCAACAGGATTTATACAACCATCTGGTTAGAACTGACTTGTCATACCTCAAATCCGAACAGAGTGGGAATGTAACAGCGAGAGTAACTTCGGACATCGACGACCTTGGAACTGGGGTTCAGATGGCAATAGATGTTTCAAGTCAGGTTCTCTTATTGGCTATAACTTTCGTAATAATGTGGTTGACGAACCCCCTAATCGCCCTGACAGCACTAGCAGTTACTCCTGCCGTGGTCTTTGTTGTGGTATTATTTGGAACAGTAGGGCAAAGAATAATGTTAGCCTCGCAGCGTGCCTATGGTGGGGTATCGGGACAAATCGCAGAAGATCTGAGTGGAATTCACATTGCCAAAGCCTTCAACCGAGAGGAGGAAACAGCGGCTAAGATGCAAAAATTGAATCAAGAAGCATATCACCACGGATTCCGGTTCATGATTTTAATGACGCTTATGCAGCCATTAATCAGAGCTATGGGCATAATAGGGATTGCTGCACTTTTATTTGTGGGAGGCAGTTTGGCAATTGGTACTGCGCCAGTTTTAACTCTGGGTGAAGTATTTCTTGGAGTAATTCTTGTCCAACGATTTCTTTGGCCACTACTCGCCCTTAGCTGGATGGCAACTCATTTTCAAGCGTCATTAGCAAGCATGGATCGCATTTTGGATGTTCTTGAAGTAAAACCAACGATAATAAACTCTCCAAATGCAGTTTCTTTGAAGGAGACTAGTGACGGCATCACTTTTGAAAATCTATCATTTGCGTATATAGAAGGAACTAAAGTTCTAAAGAAAATAAGTTTCAAGATCGCCCCTGGTGAAGCAGTTGCGATGGTAGGGCACACTGGAGCTGGTAAAACGACAGTTGCAGCTCTTGTCAATCGATTTTACGATCCCCAAGAAGGTCGAATACTGATTGGTGATCAAGACATTAGGGATGTGACGCTTGAATCCCTACATGATACAATTGCCCTTATTGCCCAAGAACCTTATCTATTTGATGCTAATGTTTTAGAGAATATTCGATATGGACGACAATCTGCGACTGATCAAGAGATTGTTGATCTCTGTAAGCTTATAGGAGCTCACGAGTTCATTGAAGTGTTATCAAATGGTTACGATACAATTGTTACAGAAGGTGGCAAAAATCTCAGTGCTGGCCAAGTCCAAATGATTGCTATTGCTCGAACAATGCTAGCAGATCCCAAAATCCTTATTCTTGATGAAGCTACCAGCCGATTGGACGCTTATTCGGAATCACTAGTTCAAGCCGCACAAGAAAAGTTATTTGCAGACAGAACTACTGTTGTTATTGCCCATCGGCTAACGACAATTGCAAATGCATCACGTGTGTTTGTTTTCGATCACGGGGAACTCATTGAGCAAGGTACACATGAAGAACTTCTACGTCTCAAAGGAAAATACAAAGCACTCTATGATACTTATTATGCCCATCAATCTGTAGAGGAACTTTCCGAAGAAATTGCAAAGGTTGCACAAAAGGAACTTGCGAGGATCCCCGATCGATAGCCAGACGCTTTGATAACGACTAAGAATAAGATTCGGTATTGCAAAAAAGGCAATGAAAGTTTTAGAGGAAAGGAAATATGGACTGGGATAAAAAATATGAAAGTAATGAACGTATTTGGGGAGAACAGCCAAGTGAGTTAGTTATTGCTGCCGTTAGATACTTACAAAAATGCAGGCGAAGTTCATCATCACATTTCGTGGATATTAATAGGGGAAGGTAGGTAGAAGCTTCGTTTGCTGTCGATTTAATCTAATTAATCTTATTGTAATTGACTTTTTTATTGGAATTTACTGGTGGCGACACAAGAAAGCCTCACCGCTTGAATGTGGGGATGAATTGTGTCATGATACTACTTTTATAACTTCTTAAAAAAAATTACGAAAAAAGGGTTTTAAATTAAACGATTGTCTTTCTCTTCCAGAAATTGAATCTTGCGAGAAAAAACAGCATGATCATTTTAGTATTCTTTTTCCAAGAAATTATCCCTTTGGAAACTTTCGGGTATTCAGGTATAAATCTCAGAATGCCGTAATCACTGTGGTATTATACGAACCTTCTGAAGTTAATCTACTTCAATATTTTGGTGTATAATTCTTTTGTTATTTATGTTCAGAGCTGAAGACTATACAAGATCTTTGATCAAATTAGAACCCATACAACATCAGCCAAAGAAGATATTGATTCACTAGACGATCTAGACTTTTTATAAGCATGATAGTTTGGATTTACTATTCATTCTATTTTTTCGACTTGTTCAGCTTTAGGTCCTCTATCTCCTTGAACAACCACGAAAGAAACCCTATCACCGTCACCAATCATTGTTCCTTCTTTTATTCCACTGATGTGGACAAAGTAATCTTTCCCGTCATCTCCGTTAATAAAGCCGAAGCTTCTCGTGGTATTATAAAACTTTACAGTTCCTTCTGCCATGTATAAAGCCTCCTATACTAGTTTTAGCTTGAAATCCATTAAAAAGACGAGAAAAAGCATAAATTGATGTATTTAAAACTTCTCAACTTCTTTTGATGGTTTAAAGCAAAATCATAGAATAAGTCTTAGTTTTTAAATTTACTCCTTTTGTCATCAGAACAGTACCAACAAATCCTATCAAATATAACTAACTGTAGTTAAGTTAATAGCAGGCTTCAGTTCTCCGCTGAAAACCGAAGCGGCGATTTGTCCTTTTACGGGTTCCTTCATCAACTGTTGAGTACCCTTTTTTAAGGCTAGATCGTTTGGATTTACCATTTACTCTATTTTTTCAACTTGTTCAGCTTTAGGTCCTCTATCTCCTTGAACAACCACGAAAGAGACCCTGTCACCGTCACTAATGATTGTTCCTTCTTTTATTCCACTGATGTGGACAAAGTAGTCGTTTTCGTCATCTCCAGTAATAAAGCCGAAACTTCTCATGGTATTAAAAAACTTTACAGTTCCTTCTGGCATGTATAAAGCCTCCTATGCTAGTTTTAACTCAAAATTCATTAAAAAGATATGAAAATGCATTTTTTGATATATTTAAAACTTCTCAACTTCTTTTGATGATTTTAAGCAGAACCACTAAATAAGTTTTAGTTTTTAAATTTATTCATTTTGGTCATCAGAACGCCATCATTCCGCAGACATTGATAGGATTAACTTTACTCTTATGTTCACTTATTTTTCTAGAGCAATCAGAAAATCGGTTCAATAACCTATAACAAACTCGTCAACGGGTGAGCATCCTTTACAGCGAACACATCCAGCTTTGTTTTTATTAGGATTTAGATTATTTTCCTTTAAGATTTTTCCCACTTCTTCATATAGGTAAACCATTCGTTCTGGCGAAGGAGGTATTGCATTTTCTAAAGGCGTTTCAGGAATTGGTCGAAGTGGAACAACAAAAGGAATTACACCGTTTGATGCCATCCATTTAGCGCCTTTAAGAATACTTTCATCTGATTCTCCTAACCCTATGATCACAAATGAACTCACTTGATTTTTTCCAAAAATATCTACAGCATGCCCCCACATCTTCTCATAGTATTCAAAATCTAACAATGCTTTCCCAGGACATACTTTTCCGAAAACATCGGGGTCACAAGTCTCGATATGAATTCCGAGTGTATCGACTCCGGAGTCTTTTAGCTGAAATAAATACGTTTCATCTACGGGTTCAACCTGTACATGGACCGGAATATCAAACTGCTCTTTTATCGTTCTTGTTGTTTCTGAAAGAACATTTGCCCCTCGATCTGCTCCAGGTTGTGTACCAATAGTTAATATAATATGATTAGCCCTGTTTTCCGCACGTGCGGCCTGTATAACTTCAAGTAATTGTCCAGGTGATTTTCTCTTTATTGTTCTGTGATGCTTAAGTGATAATTCAATGCCGCAGAAATCACATTGCATATTATGGCGCCAATGTACGCATGTTTGATCTACTGTAGTTGCAAGACAGTCTACGCCGTGAATTAATGCGATTTTCCACATGGGAATACCTTCTGATGTGTCCATTCCATAGAACTGAGGCGTTGGTACTCCTTGTAGTTCACATACCTTTTCATCGTTTTTAAAGAGATAAAATCCGTCTAGGTCTTCTGTAATTGAAAATGGAGAGTTCTGAATGAATCGACCTACGATCGGTACTTCGACTAAACTACCATTTGGAAGGACAAAGGATGATCCCCCTGCTGGTCCAGCTCCAGTTTTTCTTAAATGTCGTGTTGTTTTAGCTTTGACACCCAGACAAAGAAGTTCTGTTTTTAAAGTTGTATAGTTCAAACTTCATTCTACCTCTCGTTCATACATCTGGACAAACATTCCTTCTGCTTGTTCATAAGGTTCGCCAACCTTTTTGAAGCCAAATTTTGTAACTAATTTTTCGCTGGGAAGTTGACCGATGAGAATATTGCAATAATTACGTTTACATCCCATTTTCTTAGCAAATTCAATAAATTGCTTATACATCGCTCCGCCCATACCTTTGCGCGCGTATTTTGGATTTATCGACTGGTGTTCTCCAAAGCAGCCCTCAGGGGTAATAAGGGCTTTGTAAAGTCCAGCTAGTTTGTTATCGAATTCTTCGACTTTTATACCAAAGTAATGATAACCGTGTCTCATTTCATCAATGATTTCGTCTTTCGACAACATTCTATTCTTTCTCCATTCTTCAGGATATT
>JAEOSO010000125.1 GCA_016840315.1 Candidatus Borrarchaeota archaeon
GATATACTCGGCTATACCAAAGAGGAATTGCTCAATAAAACCTATTGGGAACTCTCGCCTAAGAAATCTCGTGATATCACTTCGAGAATTCATCGTGAGCAAGTTTTTAACAGAGGCTATTCAGATGAATACGAAAAAGAATACATCAGGAAGAATGGAACAGTTTTCCCTATCTCTATAAGAACATGGGTCATTAAAGATGATGATGGAAAACCTATTGGAACCTGGGCAATTGTCCGCGATATTACTGAGCGTAATCAGGCTGAACAGGCATTGCGTGAAGGTGAAGAACGCTATCGTGGGTTGTATGAGTCTTCCATCGACGGCATAGCCTCTTTTGATAGTGAGCAAAACCTTTTGGACTGCAATCAGGCCTTTGCGGACATGCTCGGCTACACCAAGGAAGAAATCAGCAACTTAACCACCGATGATCTAGTACCAAGTAAATGGGTTGAAAAGATAAAGCAAATTTTTTATGAACAAACGATTCCACAGGGCTATTCTGACGAGTATGAAGTAGAAGGCATCAAGAAAGACGGAACTATCTTCCCAGTTTCAGTAAGATCATGGCTTATTAAAGATAAAGCTGGTAACCCAATGGGAAGATGGTCTATCGTTCGTGATATCACCGAGCACAAGCAAGCGGAGGAAAAAATAAAGGAATACACAGACAATCTTGAAAAGATGGTTGAAGAGAGAACATCTGAGTTAAAAGAGTCTGAGGAGCGCTATCGTGGTTTGTATGATTCCTCAATCGATGGAATTGCCTCTTTCGATCTGGATGAAAACATTCTGGACTGCAATCAAGCCTTTGCCGATATGCTCGGCTATACTAAAAAGGAACTGTATCAAAAGTCAACATGGGATATTGTACCCACAAAATGGCATAATAAGATCAAAAGAATGGTTACAGAACAGACAATTCCACGGGGCTATTCAGATGAATATGAAACAGAAGGCATCAAGAAAGACGGAACCATCTTTCCAACAAATGTCAGATCAATGCTCATTCAAGATGAGGAAGGCAAACCTGCTGGAACTTGGGCTATCGTTCGCGATATCACCGAACGTAAGCAAGCTGAAGGAATGTTGAAAGAGAGTGAAGAGCGTTATCGTGGATTGCATGAGTCCTCGATAGATGGCATCGTTTCCACTGACCTTAAAGGTAAGATTATGGACGTTAATCAGGCTTTAGCGGATATGCTCGGATATAAGAAGGCACGACTGCGTCAAATGAACTATTTTGAACTGATGCCCAGTAAGTGGCATGATAGGATTTCAAAGATTTTCACAAAACAAATATTTCTACGAGGCTACTCAGAGGAATTCGAAACTGAAGGTATCAAGAAAGATGGAACACTCATCCCAGTTTCTACGAGAGGCTGGCTTATCAAGAATAAAGATGGAAACCCTCTTGGAATGTGGGGCATCATTCGTGATATTACAGAACGTAAGAAAGTTGATCAAATGAAATCACAGTTCGTCAATCTAGCAGCGCACGAGCTTCGTACCCCCCTAAGTGCACTAAAAGCCCATGTAGAACTGCTTGATATGAAAAGCAAAGATATGGATCTTCCTGAAGATATTAACAGAAGAATAGGAATCATTATGCGAAATGCTAAGAGGCTAGCAGTGCTTATAAATAACCTCCTCGATTATACACGTCTTGAAGCGGGTACCATGAAAATCAAGAAGAACTTAGGCTCGCTTGACGTTGTAGTGAGTCAAGTTGTAAACGAAGTCATACCGCTTGCGAAAAAGCATAATCATGAGCTTAACCTACATACTCCTGAAATGCTGCCTCTCATTCAAATGGATAAAGAAATGATACGCACTGTTTTTAACAACCTGATTTCAAATGCTATCAAATATACTCCAGACGGTGGTAAAATCGAGGTCATAATTCGGGAAGATGATGATCAACTTCATGCGACCGTAAAAGATACAGGGATAGGCATTGCAGAAGAAGATATAGAAAGGATATTTCATCCATTTCATGTAGCAGACATTCCTGAATCAGTTCGTTTTAAAACCGAGTTTGAGCGCACGGGATTGGGTCTAGCAATCATCAAAGAATATGTGAAGATGCATGGCGGCTACATATGGGTAGAAAGTCAAATTGGTGAGGGAAGCAGCTTCCATGTGATTCTTCCCATTGATTGAAATCTTTGAAAAGTAGATTTTGCACAAAATAGGATTTTTAAAATCATTAATACGATTACAGAACAGAGACCGATTTTTTAGCATAACAGAATCTGAGGAGAGGTAACCTCTTTCCTAAATAAAAAAATATATTATGGACTTAAATCAAACGACATACCATATTCAAAGTTCCTTTTAAAATTCTGGAGGTTGAGAAATGACGGTTGGAGAAACGATCAGAACAATGTCTGAGCGAATTTTTCGTGCAATGAAGTTTGATAAAAGTGTGTATAATGAAGTCAAGGATGATCCAGACGCAACTATTCAATCTGGCCTAATGCCTTTATTAATCGAAGCTGTATTGCTTGTCATTGGAGGCATTGCCATACTTCCACTCTGGCTGATTTACGGTTCTACTTGGACTTTTGGTGGCACTCCGCTTCAAGTGGCTGCGGGAATTTTAATCTTTATTGTCGCTTCCATTTTATTCGTATTTGTTCCATTTATTGTCTGGGTTTTCGTACTGTTTCTAATGGGTAGGTTTGTAGGATCCAAAGATATTCAAGGGATACAGGTCGTAAGAGTTACTGGGTTTGCATTTTCACACGCATTCCTGTATGTTATTCTCTTCATAGCGATAGTATATACTGCAATCGGTGGTGGAGGTGTCTCGGTTGCTGTAATCGCTGTGGGCGGTGGTATAATCATTGGCCTTCTACTATTTATCAGCAATGTACTATCATTCAAACAAGTGGCTAATGTCACTACGGGCGTCTCCATTTTATCTAATATCTTTGCTTTCATAATCTTTGGATTGATAATCGCTGGAATATCCGTTGCGTTTGCTCTATTCATAGCAGGATTTGCTGGAATTCTTTTCCCTTAACTTCTCCCTTTTTTTTAATATTTATGGAGTATGATTTCACGATTTTGGATAAACTAATCAACTACATGAAACAGTACTTTCACGCAATAGTTCATTTCTTTAATATATCATATTTTGATTAAGCATTTGTGAGGGAAATTACTGTGGAACTAAACTTTGCTGATGAAATCATTATAACAGCTATTATTGAAAATACTGTAAACAAATCAGGATTTTATGCAGAACATGGACTTTCCATATTACTTGAGATCATCTCACAAGATGGAACGACAAAGATTTTGTTGGACACAGGTCAATCTACTTTCGCATTTATGCATAACGCCCAACGACTTAAAATAGAGTTAGCAGACATCGATGCTATAGTTATCTCTCATGGACATTATGATCACACGGGGGCGCTTTTAAACATCCTGAGAAAGATTCCAAAACAGACACCTGTCATTGGACACCCAAATATGTTTGATAAGAAATACTCAACACATCCACGTTTGAGATATATTGGTGTTCCATTTTCCAAAGATGATCTTGAACATATAGGAATTCTAACATTAACTAGGACTCCAATAAAAGTTGCACCTTCAGCATGCACAACTGGGGAAATTAACCGAACCTCATATTCGCCTTTATCAAACAAGCTTTTAATCAAGAAAAACGAGAAACTTGTGAAAGATGAATTATTTGATGATCAAGCACTGATAGTTAATACAAAAGAAGGAATCGTCATTATTGCAGGTTGTGCACATTCTGGCATAGTGAATACAATATTCCATGCA
>JAEOSO010000048.1 GCA_016840315.1 Candidatus Borrarchaeota archaeon
CACCGCGTTAAAGTCGATTCCGTTCTTGAAAAGATCAGTTAGGAGTGATAAGGAGGAAAAAATATTGAACGAAAAAGCCGTTTTAGTTATAGGCGGAGGGGTCACTGGAATCCAGGCTGCAATTGATGTAGCAAATCAAGGAATCAAAACATATCTGGTCGAAAAGACACCAAGCGTTGGCGGCCATATGGCGCAATTAGATAAAACGTTTCCCACACTAGACTGCTCTGCGTGTATCTTAACCCCGAAAATGGTTGATGTGGCTCGTCATCCGAATATTGAACTGCTTACATACAGCGAAGTAAAAGAGGTTTCTGGTACTGTCGGTGATTTTACCGTAAAAATTGAGAAAAAGCCGAGGTATGTTGACGCAACTAAGTGTACTGGCTGTGCACACTGCGCCATTCATTGTCCAGTTGAGGTACTTAACGATTTTGATGAAATGATAGGCGTTCGAAAAGCAATATATGTACCGTTCCCACAAGCAGTTCCTCTCGTATATACAATTGATATGGACTACTGCATCGAGTGTGAACTTTGCAAAAATGTTTGCGAAGCTGAAGCTGTTAATTTTGACCAAGAACTAGAAGAAATAGAAGTGAATGTTGGTTCAATTATTTTAGCAACTGGCTACGATCTTTTTGATGCAACAAAACTAAAGAACTACGGATATGGGAGCTATGATAATGTATTAAGTTCCCTCGAATTTGAACGTCTTTTATCAGCTTCTGGACCAGCAGGAGGACATGTTTTCAGACTTTCTGATGGAAAAATTCCGCGAAGGATCGCTTTTCTTCAATGTGTTGGGTCGAGGGATTCAGAACATGGCATGCCTTATTGCAGTCGTGTTTGTTGTATGTATGCGATAAAAAATGCAATTTTAGCCAAAGATCACATCCATGGCGGGTGTGAAACGACAATCTACTATATTGATGTCCGTGCCTTCGGTAAAGGTTTCGAGGAGTTTTACCAAAATTCACAAACCAGATTCGGTGTAAAATTCGTAAGAGGAAAGGTTGGCGAAATAGTAGAGGACGTAAATACTAATAATCTGATAGTTCGTGTTGAGAATACTGAAACTGGACAATTATTTGAAGATGAATTTGATATGGTGGTCCTGTCTTCAGGTCTTGTGCCATCACAGGGATCTGCTGAAATCAATAAAATCCTAAATTTGCCCATTGATCAGTATGGCTTCTTTGAGGAATTAAATCGGATTTCACCTGTAGATACAAAAATAGAGGGTGTGTATATGGCTGGTGTCTGTGAATCAGTGAAGGATATTCCTGACGGTGTGAGTCAAGCGAGTGCAGCCGCGATGCGAGCCAGCTTAAAAGCTATTTAGGAGGAAAAAAGAATGGAAGAAGAACCTAGAATTGGTGTATTTGTCTGCAATTGTGGTATTAACATCGGTGGTGTTGTAAACGTAGAAGAAGTTGCAGAATACGCAACTACTTTACCGAATGTTGTTGTGTCAAGATCATCACTGTACACCTGTTCGGATAGAGGACAAGGCATGATAAAGGATGACATCGATGAATTCAAGTTGAATAGAGTCATTGTAGCATCCTGCAGCCCACGAATGCACGAACCAACCTTTAGAAAAGTCATAGAGGAAAAAGGACTTAACAAATATGTTTTTGAGCAGGCAAACCTTCGCGAGCACGTCTCTTGGGTCCACAGTAAGCAACCAGAAGAAGCTACAAAAAAAGCTAAAGATCTAGTACGAATGGCAGTAGCCAAAGCCCGCTTATTAGAATCGTTACCGCAACATCTTGTTGATGTAAAGGGCGAGGCATTAGTAATAGGTGGCGGGATTTCAGGATTAACTGCAGCAAAAAGCATTGCAGATAGGGGCTTTAAGGTTCATCTAGTGGAAAAGACGCCCAATTTTGGCGGAAAAATGGCACAACTGTATAAGGTCTTCCCAACGTTTGATGATCCTCAAGAATTACTGAATCCTCTAGTGGAGGATATTATGGCCCATCCGAACATTACACCTTATCTTTCAGCTGAAATTGCAGATATTGAGGGATATATCGGCAATTACCGCGCTATTATCCGAGAACAGACCGAAGAAAAGGAAATTGAGTTCGGTACAATTATTGTCGCTACTGGTTTTAACGCTTATGATCCTAATGGCGAATTCAAGTATGGCAAACACCAGAACATACTTACTGCAATGGAATTGCATCAATTAATGAGAGCTGATGGTCCGACACAAGGTAATCTCGTAACACCAGCAGAGGGTAAGCCCCCAAGATCAATAGCATTAATTTCATGCGTTGGATCACGACAAAATGAAAACACTGTACCAGAAGGTAAGAAACCAAACGCATATTGCAGTCGTGTTTGTTGCACAGGTATGATAGCTACTGGCATGGAAATAAAAGAAAAGTCGCCTGATGCTGATATTTTCGTTTTATACAGGGATCTAAGAACCCACGGCAAAGGACATGAGGAACTGTTTACAGAATTCCGTCAAACAGGATCCACGATGATTAGATATACAGATGATCAGTTGCCCATGATCTCAAGCACTCAAGGGGCAGAATATCCGTTATCAGTTACCTCGTATGACTCCTTATCGGGATTAAACGTAGAGATCCCTGTAGATCTCGTCGTTTTGGCTACCGGTATGATCCCCGATGACTCTGCGTCTAATATTGCATCAAAACTTCATATTACAATTTCCGCAGATGGATTCTTTCAAGAACTGCACCCAAAATTGGCTCCGCTAGACTCAGTCACCGATGGTGTATATCTAGCGGGAACTGCACAGGGGCCAAAGGATGTCCCTGATAGCGTTTCTCAATCACTGGGTGCGGCGGCTAAAGCTTGCGCTCCTATGGCTTTAGGCCAGGTGGAGGTTGAAAGTACAATTGCTGTGATAGATGAGGACTTCTGTACCGGATGTGGAGTATGCCAAGGCTCTTGTGAGTTTAGTGCCATTGTATTTGAGGAGAGAGATGAAGGAAAAAAGGTGTCTAAAGTTATTGAAGCACTCTGCAAGGGCTGTGGGACTTGCGGCTCCTCTTGCCCGTCTGCAGCTATTACTATGTTACACTTTAAGGATGCACAGCTTGATGCCATGGTTAAAGCAGCTTTAACACCACAAGCTGGAGAGAAATAGTTATCAAAGAGGAGATAAAAAATGGTAGAAGCAAAAGAAATGATAAACGAGACTGAATGCGAGACCAAATTTGAGCCAAAACTTATTGGTTTTCTTTGCAATTGGTGTTCATATGCTGGAGCGGATCTCGCTGGTACTAGCAGAGTACAATATCCTCCCAATATCCGAATTGTTAGGGTAATGTGCACTGGGAGGTTAGATCCACAATTGATCCTTAATACATTCAGGTACGGGGCTGATGGGGTTCTAATAGCAGGTTGCCATGAAGGCGATTGTCATTACATTGGTGGCAACTACAGAGCTTACAGAAAATATATTCTGCTCAAAGAATTCGTAAAAAAAATGGGTATAAACGAAAAGCGTCTACGACTTGAATGGGTTTCTGCGTCTGAAGGAGAAAGATTTGCTAAAGTAGTGAGAGAAATGGTAGATGACATAAAAGAAATCGGACCAAGTCCGTTTGGTGTGACGACAACAGGAGGAGTTGTTGAAGATGAGCCCGAACCAAAAATCTGAAGAAAATATCGATACAAAAGCCATTCTTGACGCTAGCATGGCAGTTTTTAAAGAGGAAAGAACCCGATGGCTTATTGGAATAGGAGAACATCTCTTAAGAACAGGAAAACTTACTGAAGAACAATTCAATGAACTTCTTGACAAAGTTCTTAAAGACGAAATTGAAAGAGAGCAAATCTCTCAAGTGTTTCGGGACAAAGGATCTAGTACAATTGAACAAATTTCTAAAATTACAAAATTCTCATCTAAAGCAATTCTTAAGCACTTAATTGCGCTTAAAAAACTTAATCTAGTGAATATTGTAGGGGAATCGGGCGACGACTATTTGTATGCCCTAATATAGTAAGATGAGGTGGAATGCAAAATGAATAATGGAATGAAAATAGGCGTTTTCTTATGTACTTGTGGGAAAGAACTTTCAAAGACTATAGACTTTGAAACTGTCAAGAGAAATCTTGAACAACGCGAAGACGTAGAAACTCTACAAACTTTCGATCTTCTCTGTCTCAATGAGGGAGCGCAATTCCTTATTAATGAAATAAAAGAAAAGGGCCTAGATAGGATAGTTATTGGTGCATGCTCACCCAAACTTCATGAGGTTACATTTAAAAGGTATCTCGAAGTAGCTGGCTTGGATCCCTCTTTTCTTGAGATTGCTAATATTAGAGAACAATGTGCATGGCCTCATAAAAATGAAAAAGAAACGGCAACCAATAAGGCACTAAGACTAGTTAATGCTGCGATAAACGGAGTTGAATATGTCCCACTAAGGCCGGAAACTACGATACACGTAAAAAACTCCTCCTTGGTCATTGGAGGTGGAGTCGCTGGAACTCGTGCAGCTTTAGATCTTCTCAATTATGGATACAATGCGACATTGGTTGAAAAACAGCCTAGTACTGGAGGGAAGGCGGCACAACTCAGCAAAATCTTTCCAACAGACGACTGTGGTCTTTGTGTGCTCGCACTAGAACCTGGTCCTACACAATCATATAGAAAATGTATGTATAAGTCAAATATCTCCAAGTGCGAAGACCTCACGTTACTTACTAATGCAGAAGTGAAAGAGGTAATAAAAGAGCCAGGCGTTTTTAAAGTGAGAATAGAACAGGCACCGCGTTTTGTAGATGAGACAAGATGCACTATGTGCGGCATTTGTGCTGAAGTCTGTCCGGTAGAGGTTGAGGATGAGTTTAATTTTGGTTTAAACACACGAAAGGCAATTTATCTTCCCTTTTCACAGGCAAATCCCCCGATTTATGTAATTGATCGGGAAAAATGTCCAGAAGATTGTAGAAAATGTGAAGAAGCATGCCCAGCAGATGCTGTTCGCTTAGATGATGAAGCTAAAACACATGAACGCGAAGTAGGAACAATTATCGTAGCTACAGGTTTTGAGGAATACGATCCTTCAATAGAAAGAGATTTTGGGTTCGGTGTGTATCCGAATGTTATTACCCAGCTCATGTTGGCCCGTATGTTAGATCTAAGTGGTCCTACAGGAGGCAAGCCAATTCGTCCATCCGATGGAAAAGAAGCAAAAAGAATAGTGATGATAAATTGTGTTGGCTCTAGAGACACAAGAGCCTTAATACCGGATAGAAGTCATTGTTCAAGCATCTGCTGTATGTATAGTGTCAAACATGGCATAATGATCAAAGAACAAAATCCTGATACAGAAGTTTACTCTTGTTTTATTGACATTCGCACGCCAGGTGAATACGAGACATGGTACCAAAAAGGACGAATGGAAGGAGTTAATTTTTTGAAGGGTAAGGTGTCACAAGTAGTGGAAGACCCCGTAACTCACGACCTAACGGTTAACACCGAGGACTTATACATCGGAAAACAGGTAGAAATAGAAGCAGACCTCGTCGTTTTATCAGCAGGAGTAGCACCCGCTCCTTCCAATGAAGGGCTTGCAAGTATTCTCGGAGTCAATTTGACACCTCAGGGGTTCTTTGAGACTTTTTATCCAAAGTTTAATAGTGGTACCACAAAAATTGACGGCATCTTTCTAGCGGGAACTTGTCAGGGGCCAAAGGATATTCCAACATCGGTCTCACATGCAAGAGCTGCAGTTTTTGAGGCAATTAACTACATGAAGCATACAGTTGAGAAACCTATACGAACACCGGAACTCGATACGGAAAAATGTATTGGTTGCGAATTATGTATCACTGACTGCCCCTATGGTGCTATCACAAAAGAAAATGGTAAGGCCGCATTTATAGAAGCACTGTGTACGGGATGTGGAATTTGCACTGCGGTTTGTCCAGAACTTGCCTTGACGCCGAGATATCCTCCAATGGAAAAACTCATAGCAAAGATTGAGGGACTTCTTGAACACAAGAACGGCTTGAGTGTAATTGCATTCGTCTGCGATGAATGTAGTTATGGATCACTAGATCTTGCAGGCATTGAGGGCATTCAATATTCACCGAATTTTCTACCATTAAGAACGCCTTGCATTGGATCAATAGATCCCTCAGTAATTCTGAAAGCCTTTTTGCTGGGTGCAGATGGTGTATTCTTACTTGGATGTCCTGAAGGTGGATGCCACGCCATAGACGGCAATATCAAAGCGAAAGCGAAAGTTGCAGGAATAAAGCGGCTTCTAGATATTTATGGCATTGGTAGCAGTCGACTTAAGATCGATTCTTCACTAGCCGCAACCCCTTCAAAAGTTGTGGCCTTGGTGAACGAAATGGTAGAATGCGTAAAACCATTAGGCCGTATCTATTAACCTTTTTTTTGGCAATTAAAACATCAGAGAACAAGAATTCAAAGAGTTTCCCTAAAAGGTGTTTGACATTCTCCCACAGCTGAAGCAGTGGGATTCTAAACTGCAAAAAAGCGAAATATGGGACGTACCACCGCCCTGTTAATGAGCCACGTAGGAATATTTCGCCTATATCTTAGAGCGCCTACTATATGCACACTTCCAACGGCATCTCAGTGTGCTTCAATCCTGCAATCACTACATTTGAACAGACATCATTCTTGAGGCACGCGCGGCAGCGTTTGAAAAGAAAAGGACACGATGGTTCGTTGAAAAAGGAGAGCATCTCTTAAAAGATGAGAAAATTACAGAAGAACAATTCAAAGAACTTCTAGATAAAATTCTTAAAGACGAAATTGAAAGGGAACAAATATCTCAAATACTTCGCGAAAAAGGATCTACTACGATCGAAGAGATTTTTAAAATAACTAAGCTCCCACCAAAAGTAATTCTTAAGCATTTAATCGCACTAAAAAAACTTAATCTTGTAAACATCGTAGGTGAATCGGGCGATGACTATTTATATGCCCTGATATAGTTTAGATGGAGTGAGCGGAAATGACTGTGGAAGTTGAACTAAAGGTTGGTAATTGGGAGGAGTTAAAGACAGATGTTATTGACAAAGGAACGTGTACGGGATGCGGTAGTTGTGTCTCTGTCTGCCCAACTCAAGTCATAAAGTTTGTTGATGATACACCCACTCTTCAAGAACGACCTGGAGAGGTATCTGAGGGTGAACCACCTGAAGACAAGTGCATAGAATGCAAACTATGTTATTTTATCTGCCCTGTCACAGAATCACTTACACCGCGGATGCAAGATCTGTTCGGTGTCGAGGACGTCCTTGGTCTCTATCTTAATCTCTACAAAGCCAAAACAGCTGTGCCAGAAATCGCGTCGGTCGCCCAGGACGGCGGTATAGTCTCTACTATCTTAGCATATGCGTTTCAACAGGGCATCATTGATGGAGCAATCGTCTCTGTAACAAGTGAGGAAAACCCATGGATTCCTCGGCCGAAGGTCATCACATCCTATGAGGAATTACTGAAATCTGCTGGCACTCGTTACTCACTCAGTCCTAATATTGTGTCCCTCGCACAATACAGGGATGTTGTTGATGAATTGCTGGCGCAACGCCCTGTAGGTGAAGATTGGCTTCGTTTAGCTTTCGTTGGAACACCTTGTCAATCACTCGGCGTGAGAAAACTGCAATACGCCTTAGAAGGTGCGGCTATTCGCCCGGCTAATTTAATTACACTAAGCATTGGGCTGTTCTGCATGGAGAATTTCGACGCAGCGAAACTGCACCAGCTTATCAAAGTAAAGACAGGGCTGACTATCGTTCAGATAATTAAAATGGACATCAAAAAGGGTGCTTTGCACATCTACCCGAAGGATGGAGAAGAAGCGAAAACAATCCCCCTTGAGGAGACTAAAGATGCTGTTAGAAGCGGCTGTCATTCATGCGAAGACCTCACCTGTTGGTATGCCGATATCAGTGTTGGGAGTATAGGTACACCCACCGGATGGTCTACTGTCCTCGTTCGGACAGAAAAAGGGAAAGAAGTTTTTGATGGGGCCGTCAGAGCAAACATGCTCACAAAAGAACAATTATCAGAGAAAGGCTTAAAATCTTTGCGCCGCTTAGCCCAGCACAAACGAGAAAGTTAAGAGAATCTTAATTCTCACGTTGTTCACACCTTTAAGCGAGAAAACCCTTTTGCGAGGTTATGAACCTCTTTTTTCTCTATTATTTACGACTTTTTTAATCTCTATTTTTTGATACATTAATAATCTGGTTTATAATAACCGGTATGAAGATTTCCTACTATTGGGGGAATTCACGTCTTATTAATGAGTTCAGCAAGATATGATCTCGACTTTATTAGTAGTTTAATAGCTATATCACGGATGTTAGACTCACTATCTACTAACCGATCGATAAGAGATGGAATGGCATCTTTTATTAGTTTAATATCTTCATCACTTATACGTTCTAGTATATCGATTGCATCTTTACGGATTTGTATATCCGAACTTTGAAGGTTCTTGACCAACAAAACTATCTTTTCTTTTGTGGATCTTTTTTCCCCAATTTCGATATCTCTCATGGCAGTAAGGGCTGCTTTGCGAACTTTATCGTCCTTATCTCGCATCTTTTCTGACAACATTGGTACAAATTTTTTGGTTATATGAGGGACAATAAGACCTATTTTCCCAATTGCAAGAAAAGCTAGTTTTCTTATATTAGGATCATTATTTTCTAATTGTTCTAAGAGAAGGGGGAGTGATTCCTTTATTTCTTCGAAATCGGGTGCACTAATTTTCACCATTATATTTACGATCTTTCGAATGAGGGATTCATCTTCAGTTGTTGTTAATAATCGGATTAAGTGTGGAATGGCTGGTTTTACCAATTCTTTATCCTTAGTACCAATTCTTTCAATAGCATCAATAGCTTTTTCGTATACAGTGTATTTTTGGTCTCTTAACAATTCTATCAGGCAACTTATTGCATCTCGAACGAGATCTGGGTTCTGTGAGCCTATCATACCAAGAATTTCTGCAGCACTTTCCCGAAGATACGTGCTCTCCGATGTTAAAAAATCAATAAACTGAGGAAGAGTCTCTACAATTAGATAAGGAAACCGTTTTCCAACCTTTCCTAGCGATTCGACTGCTGTCATTTGAACTAGGGAGGATTCATCTTTCAATTTTTTCTGAAAGTGCGGCACCAGCATCTCCAATAATGGTCGGTTATCTACGACGGTATCAGAGAGTGTTTCTAATGCGGTAGCTCGAGTGTATTTATCTGGATCTTCCAAATCTTTCAACAGATCTTGAATGTACTTCTCGGAAAAAGTACTCAACAACTTCACCGTCCAATGTAGTGGACTATTGTAAACTTCAAATATAAGTTGTTTCAGAGAAGAAGGGATTTAACTAGTAATAGTACAATTTATAAAGACACCGTTGAACCTTTTTCAATATATCTTAATCTTACTCACATTCTTACTTAAACAAAGAAGATACATAGAGAGAACTCTGATGAGTAAAAATAATGAATATAGATTCCCTGCAGATCTTTATTATTCTGAACGACATATATGGGTCAGAGTAGAAAAAGACGGATCAGTGACTCTGGGACTAACTGATTTCGCGAGCAAGAATGTAGATGATATAGTCATAATAGAACTATTTCTTAAGGAAGGCAGCACAATTCAATCCAACCAACCTTTTGGTGCTTTAGATTCTAGTAAAGGTACGAACATCTTGTATTCGCCCGTGAGTGGAGAAATAAGCAAACGAAACAGGAAAATTATGATGGACCCTTTAATCATCGTGAAAAAGCCATATACATTAGGTTGGCTCATTAAAATCATGCCTTCATCCTCTTTAGAGGACGATTTAGCGCATTTAATGAGGGAAGGTACACCTAATTTTATTGAATTCCTAAAAAATGAGATGGAAAAATACAAATAAGTCCATTGATAGTTAATCTGAATTTATATTGAGGGTTTTCGTTAAAGATAATCTGATAACGTGTAAATTAAAATATCTAAATAGAGTATATAATCTAACAAAATTAAATGAAGTTTATATGATGATTTTATGAGGTGCTAATCATGACCATGACAGCCTTTGTGCTCGCTAAAATTAGCCCAGAAGGTGGAATGGAGATACTCAATGAAATTAGAGAGAATGAACTTGTAGAAGAAGCGTATTTGATCTATGGTGCGTTCGATCTACTTGTGAAAGTGCTTGTCAAAAACCCAGAAGATGTAGACGATTTCATATTCAACAAACTTCGCAAAGTTCGAGGTGTCCTTGACACTGCGACCTGTATTTGTGCCAGCTGTTAGCCGCCTAAGTCAAGAGTTTAAATATTTATTTCGCATTGACAACGATTTTTTTAATGGATGGCCTTCTTTCATATTTGGTGGGAACTTCGCGTTCTAGAGTTTAACTTCTTTTTACACGTCTCTAAAAAGAAGCGCCAGTACGTTAATTCTTTCGAATTCATTTGTGGGCCCGTACCCAGTTAATCGCGCTAATTGCAGCAGAGGATCCTTCTCCAACAGCTGTAGCTATTTGTCGTCTTCCGCCAGTCACATCTCCTGCAGCAAACACACCATCGATATTTGTAGACTGAGTGATACGATTGACTTTAATAAAATTATTTTTGGACAGTTCAACACCCAAATCTTTCGCAAGTTCAGAATTCGGATCGGTGCCACCTTCTATGAAGACTGCTGAAGTTTTTAGTTCATTTATTTTTCCTTCATTGTCTACAAAAACAACATTTGTTACGCGTTCTTCTCCGAGAATCTCTTTTATCGTGACATCATAGAGAATTTCTATTTTCTTCAATTCCTTAAGCCTTTCCATATACGTCGGTTCGCATTTTAGATCTTCCTTTGTACATAGTATCGTTACGGTACTACCCAGTCCACCTAAATATAAAGCCCCCTTTGCTGCACCATTACCATATCCTGCTACAACTGTAGCTCTCCCGCTAAATAAGGCACCATCGCAGATTGTACAATACGATACTCCTCTTTGATAGAGTTTTTCTTCGCCAGGTACGTGTAATTTCTTGTAGTGAGCTCCTGTTGCTAATATAAGTGAGTGAGCCATGAATGATTTATCATCTTTTGTTGTCACTTTGAATAATCCGTTCTCATTTCTTTCCAACTTTTTGGCGTTAGTAGTTAAAACCTTACAGCCCCATTTTGACGCTTGCGTGTACATTAACTCCGATATTTCGAGTCCTTGAAGACCATCTGGAAATCCAGAGTAGTTTTCCACTATGCCTGCTTTTGCAAGTTGACTATCGTAATGTGTGCCTAAAATCAATGTTTTTAGATTAGCTCTTGCAGCATATATACCTGCAGTTAAGCCCGCAGGACCTGCACCTATTATTAAAACATCATAAACGTCTTCAGAAGTCATTTTTGATCTCCTAAAGCCCTTTCAAAAAATGAGGGTGTTATTTAAGCTCTAATGCCCTGTTTCAACGTGAGTGTATTGATGCGTGGATAACGCAACGTTCTTATTTATTCTTTTCGTCTAGTAAGAATTAAACAAAATTCAAGTAATGTCAAGAACCCCGTCCTGAAGGGACGGGGTTTGGGATAGTGGTACTGACGCAAGTCTTGACTAGACTCAGTTTCAACAACATGTTGTTGAAACTACCCGTATCGGGCTATAAGAACGTTGGGATGCATATCCTAGTCCCAACCGCTTCGGTAGAACCACTTAATACCACTCTCACAAAATTTTGGTGGGATATGCCTGCTATGGCTTGTCGAAGGGTGCTCAACTCATGCACAGGAGGATTATATCATGGTTCTGTGTAATAACCGAGTACCGGTCGTAGGAAACGATGGTACACCGCGAATGCCGACCAAAGCCTCACGTGCTAGGCGCTGGATGGCACAGGGAAAGGCGGTAGCTAAATGGAGTAAGTTAGGGCTATTTTACATACAACTTACTCAAGACGCTGACTGCCGAACGCAGGATATCGGGCTGGGGCTTGACCCTGGCTCTAAATACGATGGGATCGCCATTGTATCCAAAAAGGAAGTGCTTCAGACGGGGATGACCGAACTGCCACAAGGCGTTACCAAAAAACTGCAACAACGCAGCAACCAGCGCAGAAATCGACGGTGTAGAAAATGCCGAAGAAGAGAATGCCGCTTTAATAACCGCGCACGTGACAAAG
>JAEOSO010000049.1 GCA_016840315.1 Candidatus Borrarchaeota archaeon
TATCATATCTTTTTCAAGTTAAATATGACCAGACAAAAAGCCATGGACAAATATCTGACCATTGTAACATCCGCAATTGAAAGCGGTATAATCCCTCGCTGCCATCTTGAGGACATTACAAGAGCAGACCTCTATGGCTTCGTCCTTCCATTCTGCCAAGAACTAATGAAACTTGCAGAAAAATATGACACCCCCGTTAAAATCAGGGCATGTGATACTCTAGGGATCGGTCTGCCGTTTTCCGAGGTTGCACTCCCAAGAAGTGTGCCAAAGATCATTTACAGTCTTCAGTGTGAAGGCGGCGTTCCCTCAGAATGGCTAGAATGGCATGGTCACAATGATTTTCATAAGGTTCACAGCAATTCCATTGCCGCATGGTTATATGGTGCAGCTAATGTAAATGGAACTTTGTTAGGAATAGGAGAACGGACCGGCAATAGCCCAATAGATGGATTAGTAGCGGAGCTGGCGTCGTTAAGCCCGAATCATGGTATCAACACAACAGTGCTGACTGAACTTGGAAATTACATGAAATCAATAGGTGTAGGTTTTCCTGAAAATTATCCTCTCTTAGGGGATGACATCACGAAAACACGAGCTGGCGTACACGCTGATGGCGTGCTAAAAAATGAGCGCATATATTCAGCATTTGATCCGCAGAAATTGCTCAATAGGCCTTTTGAAGTTGCTGTTACTGACAAATCAGGCCTAGCTGGTATTGCTTGCTGGGTTCAATTATATCTTAAACGCTGTGGTATGCATAGTACGATTGATAAGACACAACCTGGAATCAAAAAAATGCATCAATGGGTGACAAAACAATACCAATTTGGACGCACAACTGCCATTTCTAATCGTGAAATGATTGAATTAGGTCTTCAATTGTTGCCTGAGTTTTTTTCATAATTCCGTAACATGAAATTCTTAATAGATTAGAAATAATATAATTGGACTTATTCTCCATTTTTCTGTGTTTTTTGGAGTTGTTGAGTTTGGTTGAATTTGACAAGCTTGAGTTACCTAAGGAAGGCACACGCATAAAGCTTGAAAACGGTAAATTACTTGTTCCAGATGACCCCATAATTCCATTCATCGAGGGCGATGGGATTGGACGTGAAGTAATCAATATAGCGAGAAGGGTTTCAGACGCAGGAGTGAAGAAGGCATATGGTGGAACTCATCAAATAACTTGGCTAGAAACCTATGCTGGTGGAAAAGCTAAAGAAATATACGACAAAATCCTCCCCGATGATACTATTTCGGCAATTGACCATTTCATTGTAGGTCTAAAAGGTCCAGTAAGGACTCCAGTCGGTGGTGGATATAGGAGCGTGAATGTACAATTACGACAAAGCCTTGATCTTTATGCGAATATTCGACCAATTTTTCATATCGAAGGAGTTCCTACTCCAATTCTTCATCCGGAAACAGTTGATCTAGTTATTTTCCGTGAAAATACGGAAGATTTGTACGGTGGTCTTGAATGGCCTGCTGAAAGCGAACCGGCTAAACAAATTAGCGATTTTTTATATCAGCAATTGAAAGTAGAAACCAGAGTGGATGCTGGTTTGGGGCTTAAAGTGATTAGTCAATATGGTACAAAGCGCATAATGAGGAAAGCCATCCAATACGCCCTCACACACGACAGAAAACGTATTACGCTTGTCCATAAAGGCAACATAATGAAATTTACCGAAGGCGCTTTTCGAGAATGGGGATATGAGGTGGCAAAGGAAGAGTTTGGTGACATAACTATTACCGAAAAAGAACTTGAAGAGAAATATAATGGAACGCTTCCTGCAGGAAAGATTATAGTCAATGACCGGATTACCGATGCGATGTTCCAAGAAATTCTATTACGGCCCGGGGACTATGATATCTTGGTTGCACCTAATCTCACTGGCGATTACATGTCTGATGCTGCTGCTGCCCTCATCGGTGGGCTTGGAGTAGCCCCTGGAGTGAATATGGGTGACCATATTGCTGTATTTGAAGCGATACACGGAACTGCTCCAGACATTGCAGGAAAAAATATCGCAAATCCTAGTTCTGCAATTCTCTCTGGAATCTTGATGTTAGAATATTTAGGCTGGCAAGAAGCTGCTAACGTAGTCTTTCGAGCAATGCGAAAAACGATTCAAAGTGGACAGGTAACAGCGGATCTGGCTAGGCTTCTCAAAGGAGTATCGCCTATAAGCACAACAGAATTTGCTGAACTTCTTATAAAAAATATAAGCTAATGCTCTTTTATACACATGGTGCTTCATCTAGTACTCAAAAAATCTGTTCCGCAAAATCTGCTGTTTCATCAGTTAGAGGGATCAGTTGAATGTCTTCTGCAGATCTTACACTATCTATTCCAAGTTCTACTGCCCGTGCTATTTGTTCTTGTTCAAAAATCTTTCCTTGAGAGACTTCAGGTGTTGTTCCATACGATCGTAATAATTTCACGCCTATCGCATCTATAGCTATCCGATCTGTTCCTGCTATTAGAAGTCCCGGATGTATAAGTTCTCCCTTATCTGGACCTTGATTCTTATAACCTGAAATTGCATCTAAAAGCACTAAAGCGGGTTTATACGCATCATTTATTTCGGCAATCATTAACCTTTGTGCTTTTGAGTGATGTAACTCAGCCATGTAATCATATTTATCCCAAGGATTACGTTTAACAACCATACCCACAGAATTTTTAAGCGATAATGTAAAATGCCCACCAAATCGATGAGTTTTCAAACAACATGTCTGAATAATTTTATCCGCCTCTTTAAAGACATTTGCAATAAGAAATCCTCTTTTCCAGTGAGTGGGACCATCTTCCTTGCTGGGATCTTTTGTGATTTTTGTAAATTTTTCATAAGGAAGCATATCCAAATTAACTAGCTGAAAGCCTAACTCGTCGGCTAGATCCTCCACGCCCATATTCAGAAGAACGGACCAGGTTACTCCCATTCCAGAACGTGCTCCTAGTTTAATTTCTTTTGCACCTTTTTCTTGCAAACGAGTGACAAGTGTTCTCAGAGTATCGATATGAGTTGACGCTGGATATGGATCAGCGCTGTTGTAATTTGCTTTCAAAGCTATACGCTCATCCTTTACGTCTAAATCAAATTGATCGAGAAGTGTATTAATCCCTTCTACTCTGTCCTCAGTCTTTATCAGATATACTTCTGCTTTCATATTCTACCTTTCCTTTATTCTTTCTAAATTCCATATTGAAAACTTGTAAATTATAAGTATCGAATTGGGTGAACTACCTCAAGCTAAAGCTAAGAGGCTTCCTGTTTCTACGACCGAACTTGCTTTGACATAGGGAATACTGTTAAGGTAGTCCAATCCCAAAGTAGAGGATTCAATCTCCACAGGCGTGACTTCGGTACGTACCATACCTAGTTGTTTTAAACCTTCGGTTTCTAGGGTGAGACTGGAATTGAGATCGCGATCAATTATCAACTGGCAGCTATAACAACTATAAATTCTTTCATCCAACCCGATTTCACGAATGCTACCGCACCGCGAACAGGTTTTGGTCGAGGGGAAAAATCTATCGACTTCTATCGGAGTATGCACCTTTGTTTCAAGAGCGCCTATTATCCCTCCAATGGCGGTTGATAGGATTTTACGCCCCCATAATCTTTGCCAAGCTTTTATATTTTCGTCCTGATAACATACCACTTCATAATTATTTTTTAGATAGTGGACTAGCTTGTTCTTGATGTCTTTCTTAATATTGTTAACTTTGGCATAGGCTTTTTCCAGTTTGAGTGTGGTTTTATACCAGTTCTTGCTGCGAAATTGACACCGGCTTAATTTCTGATGTAGTCTTCTGAGTTTCTTACCGACGGGAATCGAATACTTGATGGCGATGCCGTCTGAAAGTGTCAGTGGTGTTTTAATGCCGAAATCAATGCCGACGGTTTTTAAGGGCGGCGTTGTGTGTTCCCGAGTCTGGTAGGTGGTTATAGCTACGAAGTAGTCGCCATGCCTGCGAATCAAGGTAGCATTTGCCAACTCACTCCCCATAGGAATCTGATCTAAACCATTAACGCGCAGTTTCTGTTTGACTCCTTGTATCCTGATGTATTTCTGATTCAGAATCTTGTAGGTTTTTCCATATTGTTTCAAGGGGATTGAGTTAACACAGCTCTTGAATTTAAGGGCCCCAATTTTGTGTCCCTTTGTTCTTAATCGTGCCAGGCCCCTGATGTTATCTATGGTGCGCTTAATCAGACTCTGTTTCATCTGTGAGGAGAGATGCGTCAGTGTACGGGTCTCAAAGGTATCTTTGACTTTGACAGCAACTGCTGAGAGTTTATAGTCCATGTCAAACACGTTATGCTGGTTGAGGATATGATTGTACAACCATTTAGCTTCCAAAAACAAGCGCTTCAAATGTTCTGTAGTTTGATGGTTAAGGTGTGAGCGGTCTATTTTTGCCTCAAACACTCTACATGCTTGACTCTTGCGTCTTTCTTTGGTGGCTTTCAACGTCGCCTTTATGATCTGATTTTTGGTCATCGCCGATACACCAAAGTTCCCTACGAATCTAGCAGGCGCTTCTTTTTTATAACTTACGGTTTAGTCGCAATTCGTCAACACGCTAAAGCCGTGATGCTTTCTTGCTCAGTTCAAGTAACTTCTGCATTTGATAGAAGGAGGCTCGCTTTTTCAAAGTATTCCTTTAAAGAACCCACCATCAACCTGAATGACAGTTCCTGTGATATAACTTGCTTTCTCAGAAGCCAGGAATACTACAAGATTTGCAAACTCTTCTGGATTCCCTAAACGCCCCAAAGGAATCGATTTAGTCCATCACGTTTCGCTTCTTCTTCTGCCAATTTTTTAAATTGAAAAGATTTCTAATCTTCTTTGACTTCTTCAGCGTCTTCAATTCTTTTATCTTTCATCATCCCAACTTTGGCAATAGCCTGTGCCCGTCCAGCAGGGTGGTCAAGTAATTCTGGATGTTCTGCAAGGTAATCATCGACTTCTTGTGACTCTACAGTACTGAACTCTATTCCACGCTCTTTTGAATCTGCAGCAATTTTTTCTTTTATTGCCTCAGTAATGGCGTGTTCTCCAAGGGCGATAAAATCTTCTACCTCTTCTGTTTCAGAAAAGGCAACCAGTTCTTCAAGGTCACAATGAAAAGCAAATTGACCGTCATAAAGCAGAACTAAGAAGTGTTTGTGAAGTGGAGAGTCACAACTCCCATCACAAGTGCTAATTGTGACAACTGGGGATCCATAAATTCTATCTTCCGTGCGGAAAGCATCTAAAATAGATGGAGTTGAGAGTATTTCTTCCGAAATTTGTCTGATGTCCCATCCCAGAAGGGCATTTGTCTCATTTTCATCTTGAATTAACGCGAATTCTCCAAGTTGGACTAATTTTGTTTCTTCTGTTTGAGAAAAAGCAACTAACTCATCATAACTACAATGAAAAGAAAGTTCATCCTCAAACATAGATACGAGGAACTGTTTATGCATAGGAGATCCACAACTACCATCACACGGTCCAATCATAACAAAAGTTGTGCCCCAAGACCATCCTGACTTTATATCTGTTTGCCCATCAAGAATATCTTTGGAAACTTCGTAAATCTCACGTCCAAGATCTCTAAGCCTCCGTTGTCTTTCTCTTTCTCTTTCTCTCCGTTGTTTTTTGCTCTCTCTTCGTTTAGTATGTTTCTTTTTTTTGTTCTTGGATTTTTTCTTGGGCTTAGGCATCATAATCACTTCAAAAAAACAAAACCAATGCAATTAATTCTGATTCAATTATATTTAGGTACAAAAAACATAATAAATGACACACATTCATCTCCCAACAAGAGGGTGGTCTTCTTGCAGAGGATTGATAAAGAGAGTTCTCAAGTAATTTTCAATCTTGTCGACAAGAATGAAGATAAAATTGTTAATTTATTGAGAGATTTAATAAGAATTCCTACATATGTGCCTCCGGGGATAAACTATGAAAAAATTATTGATTTCATAGCCCCAAAAATTGAGGGCCTTGGATTTACCTGCACAAAACATTTCATGCCGGAGGATATTTTCTTAGAGAAGCAAAAATCCACTAATCAGTTACTTGATGGTCCTCGTGTTAATCTTCAAGCCGAAAAACGGACTGGAAAGAAACCTGGTTTAGTTTTATATTCGCATATAGATGTTGTGCCTGTGCAAGAAGAAAGTTGGACCGTTCCGCCATGGGAAGGTGTAGTAAAAGATGGCAAGATGTATGGTAGAGGCACTTCAGACAACAAGTCTTCTACAGCAGCTCTTCTCAGTGCGTTAGAAATCATATCAGAATTAGGATTAGAAGAAACATTTGATCTTAATGTGCTTGTGACCACAGACGAGGAAGTAGGACCTTATTCAGGTTTATGCTGGCTTGCTGACATGGGTGTGGTCTGGGGAGATTATTTCTTCTGTCTGGATGGAAGCTCAGATACATTAGGGATTGGAGCTAATGGGATGCTCGAATGGATGGTTGAGGTCCATGGAAAATCCGTGCATAGCGGCATTAGTTTTCTTGGGCAAAACGCCATCGAACAAACAAACCTCATCATTAGCGGATTTTTAGAACTTAAAAATGAAATAGAAAAAAGAAGATCGGCTATGCCTAGTTCTCCTGAGATACAGAGTCAAACAGGAGGAGGCATGCGAACAAATATCAGTCCAGTACTAAACGTGACGATGATTAATGGTGGGGTGAAAGTCAATATCGTTCCAGATAAATGTGTAATTAAAGGAGACAGACGATATATTCCAGAGGAAAATATAGACGAAGTAATAAAAGAACTGGAGGACAAACTCGCTGAAATAAAGAATGCACATCCCGAAATTAGTTATGATCTCAAAACTCGTAAGATCTACGGAGGATATTCTACCGAGCCAACACATCAATGGGTTTCGTTTGTAAAAAACGTTATCAGCTATGTTAAAGGTGAAGAGCCTCCAATAGCTGGTGCACAGGGTAGTATTGATGTTGGATGTGTGATGGAAAAACGTAAGATACCGCAATGCGCCTTTGGTGCTGGAACAACACTTGAATCAAGAATTCATGGCCATGACGAAAATATTAGAATCAGCGATTTGCTTGATTTAACAAAGGTTCTTGCAATGGTTATCACAAATAACTTAGATTAAATCGGCTATGGGAAGAATCCTCTCAGTTGAATTGCTTTTGCTAGGCGTTCTACTGCTTGGCAATAGGCTGCGCTCCTCATAGTTATTTCTTCCTTTTTAGAGAGATGTGAAACTTCATTATACGCTTTTAATATAACAGCTTCAAGTTCTTTATTCACTTGCGATTCTGGCCATAAGTATGCTTGAGTATCCTGAACCCATTCGAAGTATGAGACTATAACGCCACCGGCGTTAGCTAATACATCTGGTACAACGAAGATACCCTTCTCATTAAGTATACGATCTGCATTTGGCGTCGTAGGACCGTTGGCAGCCTCAACAATCATCTTTGCGTTTATTGAATCCGCATTTCTCTCTGTTATTTGATCTTCAAGTGCGGCGGGTACTAAAACATCTACTTCTGACTCAAATAGCATCTTATTTGCTTCATCTACATCTGCAATAAAATCTGTATCTTTGAATTCAGACCAAGGCTTTTCATCATAAAAGTGCTGAAAGAGCTTTGGAACATTTAATCCATTCTTATCAAAATGCCCCCCATCTACAGATGTAACACCTACTACCTTATAGCCCATCTCGTAAAGAAATTTGGCAAGCCAAGATCCAACGTTTCCAAATCCCTGAATGGCAACAGTTGGGTGACTGTGGAATCCTAAGTGTTCCATTGTTTTTTGTGTTACAACAGCCACACCTTTACCAGTAGCATATTTTCTGCCTAATGATCCTCCCAGTTCAATTGGCTTTCCTGTCACAATTTCAGGAACTGCATATCCCTTGAAAATGCTATAGGTATCCATTATCCAAGCCATCACCCTTTCATCGGTATGAACATCTGGGGCTGGGATGTCTTTCTCCGGGCCTATCAAGGGAAGAATCATGTAGATATACCGTCGAGTGAGTTTTTCGATTTCTCCTCTTGACATTTTTGTAGGATCGCAGTTTACGCCGCCTTTTGCGCCTCCATAAGGAATGTTGACCACGGCGCATTTTATTGTCATCCAGCCTGCGAGTGCTATTGTTTCGTTTAAAGTTACTGAGGGATGATACCGAAGGCCGCCCTTACATGGTCCCCTAATATCGTTGTAATGAACTCTGTAGCCATTATAAATATGATATTCTTCATTATCGTGGACGATGCCTACAGCCACCTGAAGAGTTCTCATCGGACGTCGAAGAAATGCGTGTATATTTGAATCTAGTTTTAATCGTTCAGCGGCTTCATCTAGCGTCTCCAAAAAATTCTCAAACGGATCCTCTTCTGCACTCATAACTATAACCCTTTCTTTTTTTTGAGTTAAATAAGTAATAAGAGAATCGACATATTACACTTACTGAAGTGGGCGACAGAATGATAGCAGTTTTATTAAACGATGATACTTATTAAGGGCAATTCCGTAAAAAAATATGAATTAATTCTAAAATTGAGTTGAAAAACAATTTGTGGTGTTGAGATGGAAAAAGAAAAATCGTTTTTACGATACGAAATTACCGGTAGTCCCGCATTTTCAGTAGTTCGCATTTATCTCGATCAACCTGGGCAAAAAGTAGTAGCAGAGAGCGGAGCTATGGTATATATGGATGGACACGTCGATATGGAGACGAAGTCATCAGGAGGCATCTTACGAGGTCTGAAAAGAAAACTTTCTGGAGAATCAATGTTTCAGAACTTCTTCGAACTCAAAGAAGGTGCAACCAAGCCTGGTATGGTTGCGTTGGCTCATGGAGCACCGGGAGACATTGTACACATACACCTTAACCAAGGGGAAGAATGGACTTTAAATAAAGATGCGTATATTTGTAGCACTCCCTCGGTTCAAGTCACCTCTCAAATGGGCAAGCTTGCAAGCCTTTTAGGTGGTGAAGGGTTAATTTTAACAAAAATTTTTGCTGAAACTGAAGGTGATGTCTGGCTCGGTGGGTATGGCTATATTGAACGGCACGAGATTGGTCCAGGAGAAGAATTTGTCATTGACACTGGTGTGATGATGGCATTCGAGACAAATATGCAATATCGTACATCGAAAGTCGGAGGCAAAAAAAGCTTCATCTTAGGTGGAGAAGGGATTGTAATGCGATTTACAGGCCCTGGTGTTGCTTATACACAAAACCGCGAAATAGGTTTGCTAGCTTCCTTGTTAATCCCATATTTACCCAAAAGATAGCTAATTAAACAACATTTATTCTTTTTTCTTTTTTTCAGAATTTTAGTAATAAAAGAAGCAAACTAACTCACTAACTTTGCAAGATCACTTTTTTGAGTTTCTTTTCGCTAAGTATTCTTTCGCCTTTTCGAATGTTTTCTTACTAACAATTCCATGGCTTCTTACAAGAGCTGAAAAATAGCACAGACAGCCTGGATCTTCAGGTGATCCAATATAGTTTAAAATGGAGTCATATTTCTTCGAGTCCAAATTAAGCGAATGTACTGGACAGGAATAACCATTATTAGTCAAAAAAAGCCCCATGCAAGGAGGGCTCTCAGAAACTGGTTTTTCTAGCCCCTCCGTTATAAATGAGCAGAGTTCTGTAAAAATGCGTTGGAAATCCTCATCAGAAAGTGCTACACGTTCTTTATGATATTCTTTGAGACCTCTAAGTATTGATTGAATTGCTAAATCGATTGCTTCTTTTATAATCTTTCCAGAGCCGTACTTTTGGTTCAATCGTTGGAAAACACATTCTTCACTTCGTTCACGGTAAAAAAGACAGGGCATGCGAGTTAAAGATGTGACGAAGGTCTGGGTCACTTGTATGTCACTCCAGGCAATTAAGTTTTTAGAAATTAAACGTACATCTTATAGCATCAAATAGATCGATCGGTCTACTCAAGGATACATTTCTAGAATTCTTATATTAATGTTCTTTAACAATCATAATTATAATTTTGGAAACTCGATGTGATAAAATGTATGTTTGGTTTTCTATTTGTATGATAGGTGTGATTGCTGTAATACCGCTTCATTTCTTGTCGGTTGAGCACGTCAAACTTCAAGGAAAATATGGAAAGGCGAAAGGAATTAGGATAGGTGAGATTTATGGACTCATTTCAGGGTGGGGTTTTTACATATTCTGGATGGGAATCTGGATTTCACCTCAGGTCAGATTTACCGTTCCAATTCTTCAGCACATATCATTCTTAGTTCCAATTGTAAATTTTTCAATTCCACTGCTTCATATTGTACTCGGCATAATTTTTATTGTACCTGGTGCCTGGCTCGGAATTGCAGGTGTGAAGGAGACAACTCTAAAAGTAGCAGAAACTCATAGAACCGATAAGATTATTACTACAGGAGTATATTCCCTTATTAGGCACCCTCAGTATCTAGGCGGGCTGTTATCGCATATAGGAATTTCTTTTCTTTTATCTGCATGGTTTTCTCTGCTTGTTACCCCATTGATGATCATTCTTGTTTATCTTATCTCATGGAAAGAGGAGAAAGAGTTGATTATAGAATTTGACAAAGAATACGAAGACTATAAGAAGAAGGTGCCAATGCTAATTCCGAGAATTAAGAAGTGATAGCCTCTTTTCTGAGTCTGTGATTGGCACAATTGAGTTCTTCGCTATCTCTCGATACCTCTTCTTTCTAATTTTCTTCTAAGGTTGATGCCCCTAACCCTTAATGAATTCATAAAATTCCTTTTCTCGTGATTCTACAAATTGTACAAAGGATTCTATAAGCGCCATTTTGCTGACTTTCAGTTTCATGTTAAGCAGTAGTTTGGCTTGTAATTCATCAATCTTAGTTTTCACTTCAGTTGCAACTCTAATAGTTGTGACCACTTAACTCACCTATAACTATTTGAAAATTTCTTGATTAACTCCACAAGTATAGTTCGAATATACAACAATCTTCAATACAAATATATGCACGTTTCCTACTTTTATATTTTTATATTTAAAAAATACTGCTCTAGAGAATCACTTGCATTGCGAGTTTTCGTTAAATTAAAGGTAAAATACTTACAAACTGTTTTTTGAAGTGAGATACACAATCTAGCGCTTGATTATGCAAAAATACTTCCAAATTAGATGTTAATGAAATTAACTAATCGTAAACTTTTGAAATTTATTTTGTAAGGTGGTCTTTTGATGAATCTTAGCGTGTATTGCAAGAAGATCCCATGAAAACTAACGATTGGCTGAATTAGTTGCGCTGGCCTTAAATATCTTGCTTAAAACAAGCTAATGCTGAGAATTTTCCCAGAAATTATAAATATCAAAGCAACGAATGTCTACTAAATTATAATTATTATGTAGTTAAACAACATAATTAATTTATTCTATAAAAGTTTGTGAAAGGTGCTGAGGCGGAAGAAGCGGAGGTGAAATTGCTGATGGAGAAAGAACCAATAAGGAAATACCGGACTGTCGACAATACATTTCAGATCTTGTGTTATAAGGCACATGAACACTGTGGTGCTGATTGTCCACAAATGAAACTGTGGCGAGAAGTAGCAGCATTTCAGAAATTAGGCTTCAAGTGCTTTATTAAAAACGGTGGCGATATATGGGAAACGAAATTTGCATATGATCGTTTAGAGATGATGTTTTCGTGAGATATGCGAAAAAAAAGGGCAAGGTTATTATATATCACCCCTATTTTGTCAATAATACCTATAGAAACGATCCTTTGCCTCAAAACTTTTTTTACTCTCATATATGTCGAAATGTGTTTAATTTCCAGTTTTTTTCTGAATGAGGCGCAGATTCATCCATTTAAACTAATAAGTAGAAAAAATGTGGAGGCGGTAAGAGGTTTTTGATCGATTGCATAAAACCACCTAAACTTACTCCTCCAACTCGTATACTCCTTCGCAGTATGAGTCTCCCCATGGCATGGCCTTTAAAAGCTTATGAGTTATCTTAGGATTAACTGCCTTTATCCCGTCTCCTGAAAATCTAATATGGCCACCGGGGCATACCATATCCTCAGGC